>DASUUP010000403.1:0-2195 GCA_036373995.1 Acidimicrobiia bacterium | reverse complement strand
TAAGAAGTCTTCCTTCGAGGTGGACCGATTGCTCGAGGCCGGGACGTTCTCGGCAGAGTCGCGCGCCGCCGAGCCGGTATTGATCAACGGGCGTCTCCCTGGAGAGCCCGCTCGACCCGACTGGATGAGGGTCAAGGCCCGGATGGACTCCGACTACCTCGAGTTGAAGAAATTGATGCGTGGTCTCGAGCTGAACACGGTCTGCGAGGAAGCGAATTGCCCCAACATCTACGAATGCTGGGGCATGGGCACGGCCACACTCATGATCCTGGGGGACAAGTGCACCAGGGCTTGCTCTTTCTGCAACGTCACGACCGGCAAACCCACCGAGTTCGATATCTTCGAGCCGTTCCGCGCCGCCGAGGCGATCCAGGCCATGAATCTCAGGCATGCGGTCATCACCTCGGTCAACCGGGACGACCTCGACGACGGGGGCGCAGGCATATTCGCCCAGACCATCACCGAGTCCCGCCGACGGTCGCCAGGCACCGAGATCGAAGTGCTCATCCCCGACTTCAAAGGTGACCGCGAGGCGTTACAGACCGTCATGGACGCCCGACCAGAGGTTCTCAACCACAACACCGAAACTGTGCTGCGTCTCCAGCGCGATATCCGGACGTCGGCCAACTACGGGCGGTCATTGGCGCTGCTGTGGCGGGCCAAGCAGATGTATCCGGAAGGTCTGAACAAGTCGGGGCTGATCGTGGGGATGGGGGAGACCAGGGAAGAGGTCCTGACGACCTTGGCCGACATGCGCGCCGTCGGAATCGACATCATCACGATCGGCCAATATCTCCGGCCAACTGCTCGTCACCGGCCCATCCATCGCTACGTCCACCCGGACGAGTTCGCCGATTACAAAGCGTTTGGCGAGGGTTTGGGGATCCCCCACGTCGAATCGGGGCCGTTGGTCCGCTCCAGCTATCACGCCAAGGAAAGCCGCGACGCGGTCCCGGTGGCGATCGGGGCGAAGACGTCTTGAACGGATGTAGCGGCCTCGGCATGATGGGGGTCATGCCGATCTCGGAGGCAAAGCGTGCCGACCTCTACACTGGTCTCGTCGAAGTCCTCGGACCAGACCGTGCGGAGACACTTATGGCTCAATTGCCGCGATTCGATCCAGCCGATGTGGCCACCAAGGCCGACCTGAAAGAGCTCCAAGTCGAGCTTCGGGAAAGTCTGGCCGCTGT
The DNA here is from genome assembly GCA_036373995.1 of Acidimicrobiia bacterium. Classification (GTDB taxonomy): domain Bacteria; phylum Actinomycetota; class Acidimicrobiia; order Spongiisociales; family ZC4RG35; genus JANQRA01. The sequence continues at coordinate 1,005 of DASUUP010000403.1, read as the reverse complement.
CAATCAACGTCTCGATCGTCAGTTTCAGACGCTGGTGGCTGGTTTGTTCGTGATCGTCGCCGCCATGATCGGCGTAGTTCTCACCATTGCCTGATTTCGACTTCCCGGCAAGGGTGAAGCGTCTCCAGGAACTCATGGAGGAACACGGAGTCGACGTCACCGTTCTCTCGGTTGGCGCGGATTTGCCCTACTTCACCGGATACGAGGCGATGCCGTCGGAGCGACTCACCGTTCTGATCGTGCGCTCGGACGGCGAGCCGGTCTTGTTCGTACCCGAGTTGGAAGCTGCGCGGGTGGAAGCCGGCGAGCTGGAGGTGCGGCCATGGGGCGAGGTGGACGATCCGGTGGGGTTGGCGGTTCGTGTGGCGGGATCACCGAACTCCGTTGCTTTCGGTGATCACATGTGGTCGGTGTTCCTGACCCGGTTCCAGAGTCACTGGACAGACGCCTCGTGGGTCCCGGCGTCGGAGCTCACCACGCCGCTGCGAATGAGGAAAGATTCTGAAGAGATCCAGCTACTGCGTCGTGCCGCCCAGGCTGTCGACCGGGTGATGGCGCGCGCCCCGCTGGAGATTCAGTTCTCTGGCCGAACTGAGCGCGAGGTAGCCCGCGAGCTTCGTGACATGACGATCGACGAGGGCCATGACGTGGCCGAATTCGCAATCGTCGCTTCGGGGCCGAACGGTGCGTCACCACACCATCACCCCGGTGATCGGGTGATCGGGGAGGGCGATCTCGTGGTGTGTGATTTGGGTGGTCGGCTCGGTGGTTACTACTCCGACTCCACCCGCACCTTCTCGGTCGGCGAGCCCAGCGACAGGCAAACCGAGGTTCATGCTGTCGTGGAAGCTGCCAATGAGGCGGGCCGGGTGGCCGTCGAACCGGGCGTGCCTTGCCAGGACGTCGACAGGGCCTCTCGCCAGGTCGTAATCGACGCCGGCTACGGAGATTTCTTCATCCATCGCACCGGGCATGGCATTGGTCTCGAGGTGCACGAGCATCCGT
>DASUUP010000402.1:0-4927 GCA_036373995.1 Acidimicrobiia bacterium | reverse complement strand
ATGCGGCGTGCAGCCCGGAGGGGTGTGCCCATGAGGTCGGGGGCTCTCGATCAACTGAACGAGATGTTGTTGGGCGGTGTTGGGTCACTCGCCGGCGAAATTGTCATCGTGCCCCCACCTTCTTTGATGAGTGTTCCCTGGGCGGCTATGCCGTCGCTCGCTGGGCGTGCCATATCCGTTTGTCCTTCCGCTGAGCTATGGGCGAGGGCAGCCGAGATGATGGCCGAGAAAGGTCGGATAACGATTGCCGGTGGGCCCGATCTCGCCATTGCCGAATCCGAAGTCGAGGCGGTAGCGGGTGTATATGAGGAAGCAGACCTCCATCGACCGGGTGCTTCGGTCGAAGAGGTGAGATCCTCGTTGGAAGGCACCGCTGTTGCCCACATCGCTTGTCATGCCACCTTCCAGTATGAGAACCCCATGTTCTCCAGCCTCCGACTCGGTGATGGAGATCTCAATGTGTACGACATCGAGCGGCTGAAGCAACCGCCTTCGCTGGTGGTCCTCTCAGCGTGTGACTCGGGTTACACAGAGGCAAGGGCAGGCTCCGAGCTGGCCGGTCTCACGTCGGCCCTGCTCAGCATGGGCACACGCAACGTGGTCGCCAGCGTGGGTCTCGTGCCCGACTCGCCGGCCACCTCTGACCTCATGGTCGACTTCCATAGAGGGCTGGTTGGCGGGCTGGAGCCGGCGAAGGCGCTGGCTGCGGCCCAGGAAAAGGCATTCGACGACCCGGAGCGGTTCGTTTCGGCGGCTTCGTTCATCTGCGTCGGCGCTTGACGCTCCGCATCGGCTATCGCCGACGTAATACGATCGGCGAATGGAGGCCGTGTCTCACGGTGAGCTGCTGACCCTCGCCGCCGGCGGGGATCGTGGCGCGTGGGACGCGTTGGTCGAGCGATTCGGGCAGATGGTGTGGTCGGTGGCGCGTAGCTTCCGTCTCGACGACGCCATGGCGAAGGACGTAAGCCAGACGGTTTGGCTGAAGCTGATCGAGAACATCGACCGCATCAAGGACCCCGAACGGCTCCCTGGCTGGCTGGCCACGACGACCCGTCGCGAGGCCCTGCGCGTGGCCAAAGCCAGGGATCGGGCGGTGGTCACCGACTTCGAGTACGACATCGAGGATCCGGCGCCTTCTCTCGACGAGATGCTGATCGACGAGGAGGAGAACAGAGTCGTTGTCAGGGCATTCTCGACTCTCGACGACATGTGCCGCCAGCTCCTTCGTCTGATGATGATCGAGCCTGCGCTCTCATATGAGGAGATCTCGGAGGCCTCAGGTCGCCCGATAGGCAGTCTCGGACCCACGAGAGCCAGATGTCTCGACAAGCTGAAGGGCGCAATCTCACGTATCAGCAGCGGCGCCAACGGCTCTTAATTGCGTCAGGAGGTGAGCAGGAAGTGAATGAGCACACGACATCGAACGAGGACGAGCAGATCCTCGCCAAGCTTCGTACGGGTCTGAGTCAGAGCGATTCTGTCCCGTCAGACGTAACCGAATTCGCCAAAGCCGCGTTGTCGTGGCGCACCATCGACGCCGACCTGGCAGAGCTCGATTTCGACTCGATCGACGAGGATCTCCCGTCAGGTGTTCGTTCTTCCACCACGGCGCGCATGGTTTCCTTCCAGGTCGGCAAGTGGATGCTCGATGTCGAGTACGACGAGATGTCGGGTCGGATCATGGGACACATCGCACCGGAATCTCCCTTCACCGTAGAGCTCCACACACCAGGAGCTCTCTTTTCTGTGGAATCCGACGAGGTCGGTCGGTTCGAAGCCGACGGAATCGCCCCTGGGCCACTCAGCATGGTCCTGCGCTTCCGTGACGGCGAGGTCATCAAGACCCAGTGGGTCGTTCTCTAGCCCTGCTTCATTCTCGAACTCGGGGTACGTCGCCCCACATGTGGCCGGGATCCGCTCATCTTCGGATGACATCTCTGTAGATGAGCGGATCTGCGCCGTATCCGGCGTGAGGAACCCCGGGTTCGGTGTATCAGGCCACCGTTCAGTCCCTCTATGCAGGAGTAAGCCGTCGCTCACAGGCGACGGACTGAGAGAGGAGAGCCGATGCTCTACATGTCCCAAGCAAGGACCTCTCGCCGAGCAAGACGCTGGGCCTGGCAAAACCGCCCGTTCCAGTTGGACAACCCGGTGAAGAGGTACCTGGGCAACCGATCCGTCGGTCCCGGCTTGTGGAAACGGCCCTCCCAGTGGAATGTGCGGCGCTGGTTCTTCCTGCGCCCGGCCTACTGAGAGGAGCGGGCACTCCTAAGGGGGAGGTCCTGAGCCACCGAGAGGAACCAATTGGGCTCGAGAACCCAATGTTGGGTGGGGGAGTTGGGTAGACGGAAACGAGAGAGGGGCCGCCATGGAGGTGGCCCCTCTCTTCGTGATGGCCGGTCGGTCAAAAAGAAGGACCCCGGGCCGCCGGAGCGGCCCGGGGTCGGTTCCCCCTGTCGGAAAGCCTCGTTCAGTTGGCCTCGAGTGGGATGGCCAGCCCGCCATTCCGCTCGGAAGTCGAGGTGATCGGAGACGTTGCCGGTGCCGGTGCCGGTGCCGGTGCCGTGGTCGTCGCCGTGACGGCCGGTGGTTCCGGTGCCTCGATGGCAGAGCCGGTTGCGATCCCGGCTGCGAGTGCCGAGCCGGCCACGGCTGCGGCCAGGACGATGACCGCGGCTGCGGTGCTGACTTTGGCTGCCGGCGATCCCGGATTTCTCACTGCCCCCGGGTGCACTGCGGATGTCGACATTGCCTCTCCTCTCGACTGTCCGATCGAATAGAGGGGAAGGCAGGTCTCCTGATACGCGTTTACTGGGTACGTATGGAATTGGGACTAACGAGCTTCGCCGAGATCATCCCTGCTCCCGGGGATGACGAGGTGGGATACGGCGATCGTCTGCGACAGATAGTCGACGAGGTCGAAGTCGCGGAACGATCCGGTCTCGACGTCTACGGGCTGGGGGAGCATCATCGCCCGGATTTCGCCTCGTCGGCACCGGCAGTCGTCCTGGCTGCCGCTGCGGGCAAGACGTCGACCATCCGACTCTTCCCCGCTGTGTCGATACTGAGCACCGACGATCCGGTGCGGGTCTTCCAGCAGTACGCCACGCTCGATGCCGTATCCGGCGGCCGAGCCGAGCTCCTGGTCGGGCGGGGCTCTTTCATCGAGTCGTTCCCCCTGTTTGGGTACTCCCTCGACGATTACAGCGACCTCTTCGCCGAGAAGCTCGACCTGCTGCTGAAGATCAGGGACACGAAGGGTGAGATCGAGTGGTCGGGGAGGTTTCGCTCACCCATCCAGGGCCAGGGTGTCTATCCCCGTCCCGATCGCCCGCTCCCGGTTCGGGTGGCGGTCGGTGGCACTCCTCAATCCATCGTCCGTGCCGCCACCCGCGGGCTTCCTGTGGCTCTGGCGATCATCGGCGGCAACCCAGACCGGTTTGCCGCGTTTGCCGACTTGCACCGCAAGACGCTCGTCGAGAACGGGTTCGACCCCGAGGAGGTGCCGCTGTCGGTGCACGCTCACGGCTATGTGGCGGACAGTGTCGATCAGGCGGTTCAGGAGTACTACCCCTCATACGCAGCGATGATGACCCGGCTCGGCCGGGAACGGGGATGGGGGCCGATGACGCGGGAGCAGTTCGACTGGCTCCGTTCGCCCGACGGCTCCCTGGTCCTGGGAGACCCCGAGACCGTTGCCGGCAAGATCCTTCGCTTCAAGGAGATCCTCGGTGTCAACCGCTTCGAGCTGCATGTCTCGGTGGGGACCTTGCCCCATGAACAGGTGCTGCGCTCAATCGAGCTCCTGGGCACCAAAGTGGCCCCGATCGTGAACGAGGCCGATTGAGCGGTCGGCCCTCAGCCGCTGTCGGCGACCACCTCTCCGTCGCTCAATTCGATGACGCGATCGGCAATGGCCAATGGCACCGGGTCGTGGGTGGCGACTATTGCTGCGATGTTCTCTGATCGAACCAGTCCAAGGATCAGATCGATGATGGTTTTGCCCGTTCGGGAGTCGAGTTGGCCGGTCGGCTCGTCCGCCAGCAGCAGACGTGGCCCGTTGGCGAGGGCGCGGGCGATCGCCACCCGCTGCTGCTCACCCCCTGAGAGCTCTTCGGGGCGATGCCCGGCACGGTCTCCGAGACCAACTTGGCCCAAGAGGACGCGGGCCCGCTCCCGTCTCTTTCGGGGTTGTTCGTTCACGAGTCGCAGCGGTATCTCCACGTTCTCCTGTGCTGTGAGGATGGGGATCAGGCCGAATGCCTGGAAGATGTAGCCAACTTCATTACGCCGGAGATCGGCCAGTTCGGACTCGTCCAGCTCGCTGAGATCCTGACCTGCGATGCTCACGGTCCCGCTCGTTGGACGGTCGAGCCCTCCGAGCGTGTTGAGGAGAGTCGTCTTGCCACTCCCGGAGCGTCCCCTGACGACGACGAAGGACCCCGCTTCCACGGAGAGGCTCACATTCTCGATGGCGTGCACTTCGGTCGGTCCCGTGGAGAAGACCCTCACCAAGCTCCGGGCTTCCAGTAGAGCGGTGGTCACAGTTGTGTCACTCATCGTCAGCCCCATCGCGATCGGGCCATACGTTTATGTGATCGGGGTCGAGGGTGAGGCGGACCCTCCGCTCCAGCTCCAGGGCATCGACATACTCATGGGGGAGTTGGAGACGCCCGGCCCGGTCGAGCACGGCGAATTCCTCGGCGATCGTGGTCTCCTCCCCACCGGTCCCGATCTCGGTCCGGCGAAGGACCTCGCTGCTGGTGCGGCCATCCCGGATGGCGATCGTGCGGTTGACGTGCTCGGACACGAGTGGGTCGTGGGTGACAACGACGATGGTCACGTCGTGGTCCTCGTTGAGACCGCGCAGGACGTCGAACACCTCGGCAGATGTTGTGTTGTCGAGCTCGCCGGTGGGCTCGTC
>DASUUP010000401.1:0-2339 GCA_036373995.1 Acidimicrobiia bacterium | reverse complement strand
AAACCTGGTGGACCGACCAGAGCGTCGACTACAGGAGCATCCCCGGCCTCCTGTTCTGACGAATCGACACGAGAGAACGCCCCGGCCGAAGCCGGGGCGTTCTCGGTTGCCCTGGGCCGTGTCGTCGCTGAGACACGGCCGCGGGAGGTCTTAGAAAGCGGGTCCCGCCGGGTGGCCGCTACCCCGTTTGTCCCGGTATCCGATCGAGGCCAAACCCTGGGTGAGAGCCGTGAGCAATTCGCCCAGCGCACCCGGTTCCCTCTTGGCGGCCCGTCTCCGTGCCGCGGCTCGCTCGTTCTCCTCGACGAATCGATCCGCTCTCATCTCTTGCATGGCTCTGACTCTTTCGTAAGGCAGCATCTCATCCCCCTCATGTCGAAATCGTGCTCCTCTCGTGTCTGGGAAGAGAAACGCTGGGTCTCGCTGATACATCACGCCCGATTCTTTGGCGCGAGATCCGGGTAAGTTCGACTCAGACGCTGAAGGAGGCGAGAGAGCAGATGCCAGAGTGGATTGGGACACTTCTCTTCTTCGCTGCGGTAGGGCTGACCGCGGCCAAGCTGAACAAGGACTTCGCTGAGAAGGGAATCCTCGGATACGTCATGCTGGTGGTGCTGATCGCGTCCTACGCCGGCGCGATCGGGTTCGCCTTCATCTGAGCCGTATCCGCCAGCTCCCCGGCGACGACGTCGAATACGTTGCCACCGACCCAGACGCCCCCATCCGGACCAGGTGTGACATGGATGCGTCCCGATCGCCCCAGACGCCCACCTTGTGAGGCGATGTAGGACCCCCTGACACGCCCGGTTTGCAGCATCCATTGCGCCACCGACGCATTGAGACTGCCCGTGACGGGATCCTCGACCATGTCACCACGCTGATCGGAGAAGAATGCCCTGACTTCGTAGGCGAACTCGGATCCCTCCGGGTACATGCCAACCACGCCGATTTCGAGAGGTCCGTCGCCGTCACGCCGTGAGAAGTCGGGCTGGAGTGCCAGGACCGTCTCGGCGTCGGCGAGCATGACGCCCACCCAGCCGGGGCCGTTGTCCACCCACTTGCTCTCGACGATGTCATCGACCTGGATGCCGAGCACCGAGGCCAGACTTTCTACGAACGCAGGCTCGACGGGACCATCCCGAGTCAAGCCAGGAGCGGCGAAGGCGTAGCGGCCCTCCTCGCGCCGCAGCCGCACCAGCCCTGCCCCACACTCCTGCACGATGTGATCACGCGACTCATCGGCCAGCGTCTGCCAGACGTGACACGAACCCAGCGTGGGATGACCAGCGAACGGCAGCTCGCCGGCACGGCTGAAGATCCGCACCTTGTAGTCGGCGCCGTCCGCGTCCGGGGGTGCGAGGAATGTGGTCTCGCTGTAACCGAGCCACCGGGTGATCTCGAGCATCTCGTCGGAGACGAGGCCGTCTGAATCGATTACGACCGCAAGTGGATTTCCGGTGAGCGGCTCCAACCCGAAGACGTCGACCAGACGAAAGCGCCGCGACATGAGGCGAGGATAGAGCCGACGTCGGCTCACAGGTACCTGGCGGTTGCCATGAGCGCCACCGCGAGGATCATCAGCCAGGAGGCGGTCCGGTCATATCGTGACATGCGAGCAGTCGTGACCGCGATCGCCGCTCCTACGTCCTCACCACGACTGGCTCGACCGCCGAGCTCCTCCATTCGACGCCCGGAAGGAAGCATGACCGTGAGCCCGACCAGCCAGGCCGTGATTGCTGCCACCGCACCGATGGCGTAGCCCAGCATCGGTCTGTTGAACGGCACGATGGCACCGAAGTCGTGCCAGTAGAGGAGCACCCCGCTGACAACGGTGGCCACGGCGGAGGCGCCCATGAACGCCGGGAGCCGGGTCTTGCCCATGAGGTGCCTCATGAACTCCTCGCCGGGCTCTCCTACAGCACGGGCCGATGGCTGGATGAAGAAGACAGACGCCAGTGCGGTACCGGCCCAGAGGGCTCCTCCCGTGACGTGGAGAAGCCGCAGAACGATCACATACGTATCCATACACAATGTTTAGATCTCGAATAGTTCGATGTCAAATGATTAGCGGTCAAATCTAAGCTGTGTTCATGCAGCCCCCGATCGGCCGTCACCTCCATTGGGTCGCCCGCATTGTCCAGAAGGGTTTCGACGCAGCTCTCCAGGACGCCGGCGGCAGCATGCCCGTGTGGCTCATCCTGCTTTCGGTGAAGGTGAAAGACTTCGACACGCAGCGGGAGCTGGCTCGTGAGATCGGGATAGAGGGCCCGACTCTCACCCATCATCTCGATTCGATGGAACGAGACGGTCTCGTCAAGAGAACGAGGGACCCCGACAAC
>DASUUP010000400.1:0-3406 GCA_036373995.1 Acidimicrobiia bacterium | reverse complement strand
GCAGAAGGGCCGGCAATCGCCCAGGCCGCCGAGGAACAGACCTGGCTCAGCAAGACGACACACGCGCCTCGAGGGGACATCTTCGATCGGAACAACCACCTACTCGTCACCAGTCGCCTCACGCCCGCGGTGTTCATCGATCGCACCTTCGTTCAGCCGGGAGATGCGGAGATGCTCATGCAGCGGCTGTCAGCGATCCTGGCGATGGAGCCGGCTGACCTGACCCATCTCTACGACGACGCCGGTGTGAACGGGCGATTCCAGGTTGCCACCGTCGACAACGAGGTGGCCCAGCAGATCAGTGAGCAGCTGGGAAACCTCCCCGGTGTCGAGATCGTGAACGTCCCCGAGCGGGTCTATCTCTCGGGCGACACCCTCGCTCATGTGATTGGGCACCTTGGTCTCCCGGATCAAGCAGATCTGGACGCTCGCGAAGATCTCGATCCGACGGCACGAATCGGGAAGCTCGGTGTCGAGAAGTCCTACGACGATGTACTGCAGGGCTCGTCGGGAAGCGTCGAGTTCCGGGTCCGCCTTGGCGAGATCATCGACCAGCGACCCGCAATCGAGCCTGTACCCGGCAACTCCCTCATACTCACCACCGACTCCGACTTGCAGCAGGTGGTCGAGCTCGCTCTGCAGGAAGGGATCCGTCTTTCCAACGAGGTCAAGGATGCCGCCCGACAGGAAGGCGAAGAGGTCTTCAGCGAGACAAAGCGCGCCGCCGCCGTGGTCCTCGACCCCCAGACGTTCGAGGTCTTGGCCCTGGCTTCGGTGCCCGACTTCGACCCACAAGTGTTCGTCTCGGGTATCGACACCCAGACCTTCGAGGAGTTGAACGACTCCCTGGCTTTCAACAACCTGGCAGTCAGTGGTCAGTTCGCCCCCGCGTCGACTTTCAAGGCGATCACGTACACGGCGTTCGTAGAGTCTGATCTCCCCTTGCCTGAGGACACGGACTTCATCGATCCGGTTGCAGAAGAGGTCAACTGCGATGGCGAGTGGGTCTTTCCCCTTCAGGATGGCTCAGCACAGGAGAAGTTCGACTGGTACTACCCGCGTACGCTCGGCTGGCTGAATCTCCATGGCGCTCTGGAGAACTCGTGTAACAAGTTCTTTTGGTCCATAGGTCTTGGCGCATGGCAGAACCGGGATTCGGTCGGCGAGACCGTCCTTCAGGATTGGGCGATGGATCTCGGCTACGGCTCCGAGACCGGAATCGACCTGGCCAATGAGGCGGCAGGAATCGTGCCGACGCCGGCGTTGTTCGAGGAGTGGGCCGACTATCAGCGGGAGAACCCCGATGAACCGCCGCGACTCGAAGCTTCACGCCTCGACCCGACACTGGTCAGCCCGTTCTTCGGTGGCGACCTCATGGACTTCGCGATTGGGCAGGGTGCTTTCACCGCCACCCCGCTCCAAGCGGCAGTCTCTTACGCGATCCTGGCCAACGGGGGACAGGTCATGGAGCCGAGGGTCGTTGACAAGGTCATCTCGTCGGAGGGTGAGCTCATTGAAGACATCACCTCCGAAGTCGTTCGCACGGTCCCCATCTCGGACTCGACGCGTCAACAGCTGCTCACGGACCTGAACAAAGTGGTCACGACCGGCACCGCAGCCAAGGCATTCGAGACGTTTGGCCCCGGCCTGGAACTGGTAGGCGGGAAGACCGGGACCACGCAGGTATCCCAGACGAGAGACGACCACGCCTGGTTCATCGGCCTCGCCCCAATCGACAATCCGCAGTTCGTGGTGGTGGTCGTCGTCGAAGAGGGCGGCTCGGGTGGCGCCATCGCCGCACCGGTGGCCCGCCACATACTTCAGTATCTGATGAACAACGAGCCGACTGAGATCATTGCCGGAGCTGAGACAGACTGATGACTGCCGTACTCACCCGCATCCGTGAAGTGGCCGTGGTCCGGCGCAACAACCGGACCGATTGGATTCTGGTCGGCACGGTCATGCTCCTGTCCGGGTTCGGGTTGCTGATGATCTACTCGGCGACCCGCAACGTCGGCACTTTTTCGATGGAGCGGCAGATGATCTTCGTCGCCGCCGGACTCATCCTCTTCGCAATCGTGTCGAACATCGACTACCGCGAGTATCGGGGCATCGTCCCGGCGGCGGCCATCATCATCATGATTCTGTTGGTGGCTGTCTTCTTGTTCCCAGAGATCAACGGTGCGAAGCGATGGATTCCGCTCGGGTTCTTCAACCTGCAGCCGGCGGAGTTCGCCAAGATCGTGGTCATCGTCGCTCTGGCTTCGCTACTGGCTCCACGAGCGTCACGAGAAGACCTGATGAGCGGCCCGCGCCAGTTGAGTTGGGCGAAGGTGGGCCAGGCCGTCTTGCTGGTCGTCGTGCCCGGTGTGTTGATCTTCCGCGAGCCTGATCTCGGAACGACCCTCGTCTTTGGGTTCATCCTGTTCGGAATGCTGTTCGTTGCCGGAGCGTCATGGCGGCAGATGACTGCGCTGGGCACCTCGGTCGGTGCTGCCGGCCTTCTCGTCTGGCGGTTCGGCTACCTGGAAGATCACCAACTCGACCGTCTTCGGGTGCTGTGGAACCAGGACATCGACCCACAGGGAATCGGCTATCAGCTCCGACAGTCGATCAACGCAGTCGGCTCGGGTCAGATGACGGGTCGGGGCCTGCTACCCGACGCGACCGCAGCCGGTTTCCAATATGTCCCCGAGGCCGAGAACGACTTCATCTTCACTGCCGTGGCGGAGCAACTCGGATTCGTCGGGGGCGTGCTCGTCATCTTCGCCTTCGCCATCCTGGTCTGGCGACTGCTCGTCATCGCCGCAAATGCCCGCGACCGCTTTGGAGCCCTGATCGCGGCCGGCGTGGCCTCGATGATCGTGTTTCACGTATTCGTCAACATCGGGATGACGATCGGGATCATGCCCGTCACCGGCCTGCCCCTGCCGTTCCTCAGCCAGGGCGGGTCGTTCTACATGGCCATGGCGCTCTCATTGGGCATCGCCAACTCGGTGTGGCTGATGCGCACCCCGGTGCCGGGTGAGAACCAGCTCACATGAGCGAGCCCGGGTTTCCTCACGCCGGATCTGGCCGAAATCCGCTCATCTTCAGCTTCGGCCCGGGCGAATCGGTGCTCAGTCGAGGCTCAACGCGGGCTGCTCCGGCTCCGTCGGGTCGTAGCACATCCGACATCGCGCTTCATACGCGTCCTGGGCACCGAGTACCACCAGATCGTCCGACTTCACGATTCGCTGGGTATAGAGGGCGGGACCGCCGCACCTGTGGCAGACGGCGAGCATCTTGGTGACGTATTCGGCCCGATCACACATCGATGGGATCGGCTCGAACGGGCGTCGCAGGTAGTCCGTGTCGAGCCCGGCGATTATGACCTGCTTGCCGGTCGCGGCGAGGTTGTCGACCA
>DASUUP010000399.1:0-5781 GCA_036373995.1 Acidimicrobiia bacterium | reverse complement strand
GGGGACCGTCACCCTCGAGATCGACCATCTCCTCCCGGCGAACCTGAAGTTCCTCCATGGCGGCTTCTACCTCGGCTACTCGATGGTCCTCGACCTGGCAGCCCTCGTGTTCCTCGGTGGTATCGCACTGGCTGTGGGGATCCGCTACGGGATCCGCCCCTGGCGTCTCAGGTCGAAGACCAAGCCACAAGACACGTTGATCCTGGGCACGCTCGCCCTGATCGGCATCACCGGTCTATTGGTCGAGGCCGCCCGGATATCTCTCGCCGGGCGTCCCGACTTCGAGGTGTGGTCGTTCCTGGGCTACCCGCTCTCCTATTTGTTCGCCGCCCCGGACGCCGCCGATTGGCATCGGTTCCTGTGGGTGTCGCACGTCATCACTTTCGTCATCTTCCTGGTCATCCTGCCTCTGACCAAGTTGCGTCACATGGTGACCTCGCCGGCGAACATGTTCCTGTCTGCCCGTGACCGCAGGAAGGGCGCCATGCGGCCGATGCCCAACCTCATGGAGGCTGAGGACATCGAGACAATCGGAGCAAGCGTCGCCACCGACCTCACCTGGAAGCAGATCTTCGATACCGACGCATGCACCATCTGTGGCCGCTGCACGTCGGTGTGCCCGGCCAACATCACCGGGAAGCCGCTCGACCCGAGGGAAATGGTGCTCAAGTCGGGTGAGGTGGCGAGCTCTCTCGCCGGGGTGGCCGCTCCCGTGTCGACGACCATGGTGTTGGAGGGTGCCGGGTCGCTCTTCGACCGCATACGCCCCGAAGAGGTGTTCGCCTGCACGTCCTGTAAGGCGTGCGACGAGATCTGTCCGGTCGATATCGAGATCCTCGACCGGATCCTCGACATGCGCCGCTACCTGACTCTGATGGAGTCCGAGTTCCCGACCGAGCTGGGCAAAGCGTTCGTGGCGATGGAGAATCAGTCCAACCCCTGGGGTCTCAGCCAACAGGCCAGGGCCGACTGGACCTCGGAGTTGGATTTCGAAGTTCCTGTGTTCGGTCAGAACGGTGTCGAGTCGGCGGAGTACCTCTGGTTCGTGGGCTGTGCCGGGTCGTTCGACGATCGCAACACGGCCACGTCGGTGTCGCTGGCCCGGCTCATGCGCCGGGCGGGTCTCGACTTCGCCATCCTCGGCCAGCGCGAGCTCTGCAACGGTGACCCGGCGCGGCGTTCCGGGAACGAGTTCGTCTTCCAGCAGCTCGCTTTGCAGAACATCGAGACGTTCGAAGAGGTCGGAGTCAAGAAGATCATCACTCAGTGCGCACATTGCTACAACGCTCTCGCCAACGAGTATCCGCAGTTCGGTGGCGAGTATGAGGTGGTGCACCACAGCCAGCTTCTCGCTGAGCTGCTCAGCCAGGGCCGAATCGACGAGCCGAGGAAGTCGAACGGAGATGTCAAGAAGATCGCGTATCACGACGCCTGCTATCTCGGTCGGCACAACGACATCTATCTGGCACCGCGCCGGGTCGTAGGAGGTTCGGGCAACGAGGTTGTCGAGATGCCCCGCCATGGAACGCGTGGGCTGTGTTGCGGTGCCGGAGGCGCCCGCTTCTGGATGGAGGAACAGACCGGCAAGAAGGTGAACGTCGAGCGCGCCGAGGAAGCGCTGGGCACCGAAGCCGACGAGATCGCCGTGGCCTGCCCCTTCTGTTTCGTGATGCTCGACGATGGCGTCAAGGAGCTAGGCCGCGATGACGTTCCGGTGCGGGACATCGCGATCATCCTCGCCGACGGTCTCGATTGACCCGTCCAGGGGGATGGGAGCCGGCCTCGTGCCAGCTTCTGCCCTCCGCCTCGTGGTCGTTGTCCTGACGGTCTCTGCCTGCGTTTCCGTCGCGGATGGCCCATCTCCGACCGAGCCTCACCCCACGACGACGACGGTGCCGCCGACGACCACCACGACCCTCACTCTCGAGGACGGGCTCACCAGCTTCAGGGAGTGTCTGACCGATGCCGGGGTCCTCATCGACGAGGTCGAGCTGAACGGGCGAGGGCGCCCACAACTGGCGTGGGCTATGGCAGACCTCGACTTGACTGATCGCCTCGTCGTCGCCGCCCTCGGTGACTGTGCTCCTCGGTTGGCGGCGGGCGCTCTGGATCTGGCTCCAGATCCAGAGTTGCGTGGGTTGGTGATGGCCAGCCTCATCGAGTTCGCGTCGTGCCTCCGGGCCAATGGAGTCCCCGATTTCCCCGATCCCTCGCCAATGTTCACCGGCGTTGGCTCGCCTTTCGCCGACCGCCTCATCCCGTGGACCGACGATGACCTGGCCACGGCCGTCATCATCTGCAATAGGGCGTTGGCCAGCCGGTCTTAGAGCCCCTCCCACCCGAATCAGGACGCTGAGCGAGGGATTCGGCGGTGAGCGTCTCGATTCGGAGGAGACCCGATGCCCGACCGCCTGGGCAATACCGGGACCGTCATGCTTAGGATCCGACGCCGATGGCCAGGTATGTCCTAAATCGTCTTCTATCGGGACTCCTGACGCTCTTCCTGTTCGTGACGGTTCTCTTTTTTCTGGCCAGTGCGGTGATACCCGGTGACTTCGTGACGTCGCTCGGCATCATGTCGGCCGAGCAGTCAGCAGGCATAAGAGAGCAGCTCGGCTTGAACGAGCCGCTCTACCTCCAGTACTGGTCCTGGCTGACATCCATCTTCACTCTGAGTCTCGGCGACTCATTTGGTCGCGGCCCGGTGTGGGATGCAGTGCGCGACGCTCTGGCTCCGACGATGGTGGTGCTCGGCGTCGGGCTTCTCATCGCCTTCGTCCTAGGGGGGTGGCTGGGGCGAACCGCGGGCTACCGGGAGCGATCCCTATTCGCCGGCTCCGCCACGATCGTGGCGATCATCTGCCTCACGATCTTCCCTCCGGCATTGGCCGTGGCCATGGAGCAGGGGATACAGAGGACGGCGGGATGGTGGAGCCTGGGCGAGATCGCCGCCTTCGATTCGGAATTGTGGTTGGGCAGCGATTTGTCCCCGAGCGGCGTTCTCTGGCGGATGTTCTTCGCGTTTGCCATCACGGCCCTCTTCCTGTGGCTCGTCGAGACACTCGTATGGCGATTCGCACGTCGGAGGATCCCGAGGTGGGTGTTCCTGATCGGGATGGTGGCGGTACCACTCATGCTCTGGAGCCAGATGGGCCTCACCGGCCGGGTGCTCGACCTGGCCGGCACGATGTCGCTTCTGGTCATCGCGGTAGTGCTCCTCACGTTTGGTGAAGTGCTCTTGGTGACCAAGGCCGCGATGGACGATGTGATGTTGGAGGACTACGTCATGGTGGCCCGGGCGAAGGGGCTGCCGGAGCATCAGGTTCGCGACCGTCATGCTGCCCGAACCGCTTTGTTGCCGGTGCTCAGCCGATTCACAGTCGCCATCCCGTACTTCCTCACTGGCCTCGTGATACTCGAAGTCGTCTTCGGCGCCTCCAGTGGCGGTGGGCTGCAGACATCCGGCGTTCTCATGCGTTTCCACGCACCCGCCGGTCTCGGCACCCTGCTGTTCGACTCGCTGGGGGATCAGGACACCCCTCTCCTCCTCGGGGCCCTCCTCGTCGTGGGGGTGATAACTCTCGTGCTCCGGATCGTCCTGGACGTGCTGCACGCCGCTCTCGACCCACGGATTCGCTTCGGCGGAGAACCAAATGGCGCTTGAGACCAGGAGTGTGGGCCTCGACAATCCGGTCAAGGTCTTCTTCAGCAATCCGATCGCAGCGATCGGCCTCGTCATCATCCTCCTTTTCGCACTGATGGTCGTGATCCATCCGCTGTTGATGAACACGTTGTGGGCCGGCGAGGGCGACGTATACGACCCAGTCACGGGCTACGACGCTCCGATCCTCGTGGTCGAGGTAGTCAGGACGGTCACCGATCCCGCCACCCAGGTCGATGTCGCCACCGCTCGCGTATCGGACATAACCGCCAGCGTGGGCGACGTCATCGAGATCGCGGTCCAGCCGGCTCCGCCCAGCGGCACGCATTGGTTGGGGACCGACGTGTTTGGTCGAGATGTCT
This sequence comes from Acidimicrobiia bacterium, assembly GCA_036373995.1. Classification (GTDB taxonomy): domain Bacteria; phylum Actinomycetota; class Acidimicrobiia; order Spongiisociales; family ZC4RG35; genus JANQRA01. The sequence goes on along the minus strand of DASUUP010000399.1, from coordinate 1,758 downwards.
TCTCGATGATCTTGGCTGGCGCTTGGCCGACCTTCGTGGTCGGGCTGAGCGCGGCCCTCGTCTCGGCGGCTGTCGCGGTCGTCTTCTCGATCTCCTCGGCGACCTTCAAAGGACGTGTCGACCGAGCCCTGTCCCGGGTGTCCGATGTGCTGCTCCTCCTCCCTGCCCCACTGGCCATGATCGTCCTTGCCGGGGGCACCACGGGTGAGTTCCTGACGCCGCTCAACTTCGGCGTGACCTACGGTGTCCTCGCCGGAGCGAGTACGGCAGCCATTGTGCTCAGATCACATGCCCTGGCGACGGTGGAGAGACCGTTCATCGACGCGGCTCGCGTATCGGGTGCCAGCGGCTGGTATCTGGCAAGACGACATCTCCTGCCCCACATGATCCCTCTGGCCGCGGTGGCCATGGTCTCGTCAGTGGTCGGAGCCGTGGTGGCTCACGGTTTCGCCTCCTGGCTGGCGTACAGCGATGACCTGTCCAACTGGGGAGCAATCATGTTCGTCGCCATCGGATTCTCGGCCCTGCAGGGTGTGTTCGCGTGGAACGTCCTGATCGCGGGGGCCGCCGCGATCTCCCTGTTTTGCGCCGGCTTCTACATGGTCTCGCTGGGTCTGAAGGACGTCGCATACCGGGGTGGCGAGCAGCAGCGGACCACCCGGCCGGGATGGGTCCGACGTCTCGAGATGAGAACCTGACGGGCCACCTAAGGTTGGTCACAGGAGCCCGTATCCATCGACCCGGCATGCTCGCTCAACCAACACCAGTAATCGTCCCCGACACCGACGAGGACCTCGACCTCGACAAGCCCTGGCAGGTCGTCGTGTGGAACGATCCCGTGAACACGATGACCTACGTCGTCTACGTGTTTCGGAAGCTGTTCGGTTATGACGAGCCCAAGGCGACCGAGTTGATGCTCCAGGTCCATCACGAGGGGCGCGCCACCGTCTCCGACGGTCCGCGCGAGCAGGCCGAGCTCGATTGCTTTCGACTGCACAACCACGGGCTGTGGGCCACGATCGAGCAATGAGCCACTTCGCGACGGTCGATGACGGGATCGTGATGAGGCTCAGCCGGGAAGAGCGGGTCTTTCTGGGTGATGTCCTGCCACTTCTCGCCGGTATCGGCTCTCCGGGATCGGACCCGGCAGCGGATCGGCTGAAGGTTCCCGTCTATCTAGACGACCCTGAAGCGAACGAGGAGTGGTGGAGGCTGATGGGCCAGGATCTCGATGCCGGACGTCGCTCCGATCGCGCCGTGTTCGAGAAGGCAGTGTCGAGCGAGGGGCCGATGACTCTCTCGGATGGCGAGGCCAACGCCGTGCTCCGCGTCCTGAACGAGGCGCGCCTGGCGTTGGGCGCTCGCTTCGGCATCGATGTCGAAGCGGATCACGAAGAGCTTCCGGAGGACAGCCGGCAAGTGCTCGACTACCTCGGCTGGATCCAGGAGGAGCTGACACTCGAGCTGATGCGGGCTCTCTGACGCACGTCGGGTCGAGTGTGTAGGTTCTGCGGCTCAGCCCGAGGGCAATGAACTCCTACGAGCGTCGAAAGGGAGGTTCTGTTGGAAGGAGACCGGATAGCCGGCCTTCGGAGTCGGGAAGGCTCACTGATCTCCGTGTACGCCGGTCGGCCCAGCCCCGGTGGCTTCGGCGCCCTCCTATCCGACCTGGTGAAGCCACTACGAGAGCGATCCGAGTCTTTCGACCGGCGGGTCCAGAAGAGTGTCCGTTCTGACACGGAGCGCATCCACGATCTC
>DASUUP010000398.1:0-5137 GCA_036373995.1 Acidimicrobiia bacterium | reverse complement strand
AGAAAGTCCAGGACCGCTTTGGTCTGAAGAGATGGGCGCCGCGTCATGTGTCAACTCTACATATATAGAGTTTAGGTTCAAGTCATGGCACAAATCAGACCGGCGTAATCGGCAGTCTCATTGCTCATGGCAGTGGGTCTGCGGTCGCATGGGACTTCTCGAGCCTTCACCCAGTCCTCGAGAACGGGAGCCATGCTTCCCGTGAGCTGTTCGAAGGCTCTCAGACGTGTCTGTACGTCATTCGATAGCACGGGCGGGAGCGGCAGCCCGCTCAGACCCTGTTGAATCACGACCGCGACCCACTCCTTACCCCGGTGTTGCCAGGGAACATCAGGACTGGACCACTCTTCGAGATCCAGGGCTTGCATGAACTCCGTTCGTCGTTCATCGTCGAGACTGTGCTGCTCCCATGCATGAGCCAGCTCATGCTCGTACAGAGAGTCGATCTCGGGTGAGCAGATCCGGATGCTCCAGGGGGAGGTTCCAGCTGAGAACTTGCCTTTGCGCCCGTCGCAGCTGTCGGTGCCGTCGAAGAACCGCACGTCCAGTGGCGGTAGGTGCAAACCCAGGTCTTCGAACCTGTTGACCGCGAGTTCCAAACGAGCAAGTTGTTCCTTGGTGGCACCGTGCGTGGCAATCTTTCTGTGGGTCGAGAACGAGTCTGCGCTGGCCGGTTCAGGTGCCGCCGAGACAACGGTGACTGCCGTGGGCTGACCCGGCGACAGCCAGACGAGGGCCGGGAGCATCCACGCGATTGCGATCGACCAAACGATCCGGTTGCGGTTGCTCATGACCGCACCGTCCGGTGGCGCCGTCAATCACCGGCAAAAGAGGGTGAGGTTCCAGTGAAAGGACGATTAATCGCCGATTAACCGCATCCGCGTAGCCTCCGATGGCGGAGGAGACGGAAATGACCCATGCGGCGGACGTCGTTGAGCTGTTTGGATTCCGCGACCCCGACGCGGGTGTGCAAATCGGCCTGCTTGGCCCCCTGGCCGTTGTCAGACACGGGAAACCGTTGGAACTGTCCGGTCCCAAGCGGCGAGCATTGTTGATCCTTCTTGCGCTCAACGTGGGGCGCCCGGTCGGACGGGAGCGGATCATCGAGGCCCTTTGGCCATCTCGTCAGACCGGGAAAGAAGAGTCGACTCTCAGGGTTCACGTCTCTCACATCCGGGATGAGCTGGAGCCAAGTCGCGATGGAGACCCAGAGATCCTGGTCACCAAGGGTTCTGCGTACATGCTCTCTGCCGAGAGAGTTGCAGTCGATGTCGAGCACTTCGAAAGCCTGCGAGACGACGCCCGGCAACTGTTGGACGAGAGTCCAGACGAGGCTCTGCCCCTGCTGAACAGGGCACTTGCTCTGTGGCGAGGCCGCCCCTTGCAGGATGTCGAGTACGAGGAGTTTGCTCAGGACACGATCCGACAGCTCGAAGCGGCCCGAATCGAGACGATCGAAGACCGCGCCCACGCTTTGGTGGAGCTCGGAGACGACGCAGCCGCGATCGACGATCTCGAATCAATGGTTCGAAACGATCCGCTTCGTGAGCGCCCTGTTCTCATGTTGATGAAGGCTCTATATCGGACGGGCCGTCAATCCGACGCGCTCAGGGTTGCCCGTCGACACGCGCGAAGCCTCTCTGAACAGGGTCTCGAGCCATCCCCGCGGCTAGCCATCCTCGAAGACCAGATCCTCAGCCACGACACCTCTCTTCTACCACCGGGGATCGTGGCCCTCGGCGACATACGACCAGGTCGGTCGGTCCGAGGCTATGAGCTGAGAGAAGAGGCGGGGTCCGGAACGACCGGTGTCGTCTACCGGGCCTACCAGCCGTTGGTCGGGCGCGAGGTTGCAGTGAAGGTCATCCACCACGAACTGGCACAGACGCCCGACTTCGTGCGCCGCTTCGCCGAGGAAGCCAGGTTGGTTGCCAGCCTCGAGCACCCACACATCGTTCCCCTGTACGACTTCTGGCGTGAGCCCGCGGGGGCGTTCCTGGTGATGCGATGGATGAGCGGAGGAAGTCTCGTCGATCGGGTGAGCGACCGTTTGACAGATGAAGATCTCGGGCGCGTCTTCGTACAGATCTCAGATGCTCTGGACTACGCCCACAGTGCCGGCGTGGTTCATCGAGACATCAAACCGGCCAACGTGCTCTTCGACGGCTCGGGCAACGCCTATCTCTGTGATTTTCGATTGGCAGTTGCCGGAATCGACATAGGCAGGCGGGACGATCGGGCAGCCCGTACGGTCGAGACTCCGTACGCGGCTCCCGAGTTGACGCGTCACGAGGGGCCGACGGTCGCCTCGGATATCTACGGTCTCGGAGCGATGCTGGGAGACATCGCCGCGGCTGGGAACGCGAGCCCGTCGGCAGGGATCGCTGAGGTGGTACGGGTCGCCACGTCGCCCAACCCTGGTGACCGCTATCCGGACATGGCCGCCTTTGCCCTGGCTTTGCATGAAGCAGTTGGGCCGACGGTCCCCACTTCACCCAAGACGGTGCGTCGCAATCCGTACAAGGGCTTGGAGCCATTCGACGAGGGCGACCAAGCCGACTTCTACGGGAGAGACGACGTCGTCGAGGTACTCCTCGACTCGGTTGACACCCATCGGTTGACCGCCCTCATCGGCGCATCCGGGAGCGGGAAGTCCTCTGTCGTTCGGGCTGGTCTGATCCCACGGTTGCGAGAGGGCGCTTTGCCGGGGTCGGAGGAGTGGTCGATCGTGACCATGGTCCCGGGCATCGATCCCTTCGAGGAGTTCAGGATCGGCCTACGAGATGCTGCGTTCGGATACGGTGAGGATTCATCCGCTTCGGGGCTCACCGAATTGCGGGACGGGTTTGCTGCCGCACTCGACGGCCCCAGCAGTCGTGCCCTGCTCATCGTCGATCAGTTCGAGGAACTCTTCTCTTCCGCTGTGGACGAGGAGACCCGACGGAGGTTCTTGGACAATCTCATCGAGATTGCCACGAACCGTCGGCGTGGCATCGGTGTGTTGCTCACTCTGAGGGCCGATTTCTCCGACCGCCCCCTCACCCATCCTGGCTTCGGAGAGTTGATGAGCAAGTCGACCATCCTGCTCGCCCCAATGGGTTTGGAGCAGGTCGAGGAGGTCATCCGGAGACCGGCGAGTCGAGTCGGGGTCCAGGTGGAACCGGGGCTCACGTCAGAGATCGTTCGTGACATTGCCTCATCGTCGGCATACCTTCCCCATCTTCAATATGTGCTGGCCGAGTTGTTCGAGCGCAGGACCGAGGACCGTCTGACCGTCCATGCCTATCGATCCCTCGGAGGAGTCGAAGGGGTGCTCGAGCGGCGGGCCGAGGCGACATATGCGGCTCTCAGTTCGGAAGCCCAACTCGCCGCCCGTCAGCTTTTCCTTCGCATGGTCCATCTAGGGGACCACGGTGAGGAGACACGTCGTCGTCTTCCCACCACCGAGCTCGACGGCCTCGGCAGGCGGCCCGCCGTGGAGGCAGCCCTCGAGTCGTTTTCGGTTGCACGGCTCATCACTCACGACCGGGACCCGGTGAGCAGAGCCCCGACGGTGGAGGTGGCACACGAGACGGTGATCAGCCGTTGGACGCGCTACAGGATCTGGATCGACGAGGCCCGCGCAGATCTTCTGGCCCATCGTCGGGTATCGGCCGCGGCCGACACCTGGAGTCAATCGGGTGAGGATCCATCCTATCTCCTGACTGGGGGCCCGTTGGCAACGGCTTGGACGGTGGCGACCGGTGACCGGGTCCGGCTCAACGAGCTGGAGAGAAGGTTCGTCGAAGAGAGTCGAAGATCGGAGGAGGCGCAACGCAAGAACGAGGAAGAACGCGCCCGGCAGGAGGCGATTCTCGCGAGGCGCTCACGTCGACGTCTCGTCATCGGCGTGAGCACAGGCACCGTGGCATTGGTCATCGCGGTCCTTGCGGTGTTCGCCTTGCTGCAGAGGCAACGTGCCGACGACCTTGCTGCGGCACAGAGCAGGGAGAATCTCGCCCGTGAGATGGCCTCGGCATCGTTGGCGAATCTCGACTCGGCCGATCCCGACCTCAGTCTCCTTCTGGCGATCGAGGCAGCCGATCTGACTCTTGATGCCGGCGTGGAGGTGCTTCCCGAAGTGGTGGAGGCCCTTCACTTGGCCCTCATCAACCCCCGCTCCGAATTGCTGGCCGAGGGCGCCGGTCGTCCGCTGGGTGGAAACGTCCTCGATTACTCGCCCGATGGGCGTGCTCTGGCCGTTGTCGCCGACGATGGTGGGGCTTTCGTGATCGACCCAGCCGATGGTGAGGAGCTGGGTCGCGTTCCCGCCGTTGGTGCTGCGGCGCTCGGGGTTGCGTTCCATCCTGAAGGCGACACGATCCTCACCACCCATGCCGATGCTGTCCGCGAGTGGGACTGGCGCTCCCAGCGAATGAGCCGGGAGCTGGCTGCTCCCGAGGGCGTCGCTTTCACGACAGCTACCTACTCCGAAGACGGCCGACAAGTGGCCGTTGGCGGCTCCGATGGAGTGGTCCGCGTGTTCGCCACTGTTTCCCGCCGTATGTTCGCTGCCCTCGAAGGGCATGAAGCGGCGGTGACGGCGATCGACTTCGACACTTCAGGTGCTCGCCTGGTCTCGGCGGGTCACGACCAAGCCGTTTTGGTCTGGGACGTCGCCAGGGGCGGAGTATTGGCCGACTTGCGCATCCCATTCCCTCCTCCATCGCACGCTGCCCATGTTGCTTGGAACCCCATCGCCGACTCGGCCTTTGCTACGCAGGGAGCCTTTGCCATCACCACCAACTATGGCGAGATGTGGCTCTATCAGGCTACCGGGGAGCGGGTCAACTCCTTCGGTCTTGGGGGCAACCCAAGTCATGCGGTTGCATTCTCTCCAGAGGGGTCATTCATGGTGGCCGCAGGTGCCGACGGTGTTGCCCGCATGTATGGGACATGGACCGGTGGCGAGGAGGCCTTCACGTTGCCGTCGGGTGGAGTGCCGCTGCGCGACGCCGCCTTCAATCCCGGCAAGCCCCTCGACTTCGAGGTGGCAACTGTGGGCGTGGACGGCAACGTGAGGGTCTGGCGAGGTTTGCTCGGCTCGGAGTTGTCTGCACGTAACTTCGAGTACATCGGGCCATCGTTGGCAGTGACG
>DASUUP010000397.1:0-10102 GCA_036373995.1 Acidimicrobiia bacterium | reverse complement strand
GGAGCGCCGCAAAGCCGAAGGAGGCGTGGAAACGGACTACTGAGCACTAAATCGAGGGTGATGACAGCTTGTCCGACCAGCGCACGATTCAAGAGAAGATCGCCATTGCGGTAGCAGCGGGGGCCTCCGCGTGGGTGATCGGTGCCGCGTTCTTCTACGAGTCGGGTGACATCAACCCGGCGGGCGTGCCTCCGACTGTCGCCTGTCTCATTGCCCTTTGGGGCGCGATCAAGTCGGATATCACCCGCATGTGGATCGGGACGGCGCTAGCGATCATCTTCTCATTTGCGTTCTTGTTCAGTGTCGGGTTTGTCGTCGCCCCGGCTGCGATTGCGTTGGCCATTGGATCGTTGGTGCTCTGGGACGTGCGTCATCAACTGTGAGCTGGTCATTCGGGTGGGCCACGTCTCGAGATGTGGGTGTGGCCGAGGGGGCTGGTCGCCTGTCCTGCGGACAGGTCGGAGTTTCCAGCGGAAACTCCACACAGCTCGAGCAAAGCTCGAGATGCGTGGTCGCCGTTGGGTTGCCGCTGGTACAACCCACCCCAGACAGATTTCAAGACCTCGTCAGGAACCGAGCAATTCCTTCATCTGCTTGTAGATGATGTGGGTCGAGCGCTTCGGTGCGGCCCGATTGAGCAGGTTCATCATGCGGGCATCACGTCCCACGTAGATGTGCAGTTGATCGTCCTCGATACCGTCGAGGAGGATCCGGGCCGCATCCTCAGGCGACGTGGTCGGGAAGTTGCTCTCCTCCGCGGACTCGATGCCCCCTGGCGCGCCGACACCCGAGTTGGATGCGATGTCGGTGGCGACGGCGCCGGGAAAGACCACGGACACGCCGACGTTCGTGTCGAGGAGCTCGGCATAGAGACCTTCCGTCATCAGCTTCACGCCGGCCTTGCTCGCCCCGTAGATGGTCTGACCCGGTACGGGAAGAAATCCTCCCATACTCGATACGTTGGCGATGTGGGCGACAGGTCGCTCCAGGAGATGTGGAAGAACCGCCTTCACCATGTGAATGGTCCCGTAGAGATTGACATTGATGACCCGTTCGATGTCTTCGTACTCGAGGTCGTTGAGTCGAACGAAAGGCTGGATGATGCCGGCGCAGTTGATCATGCCGTCCAGGGTGCCGTGAGCCGCGATCACAGCCTCCGGCAGAGCATGGGTCGCTGATCGATCGGTGATGTCGACGGTGTGGGTGGACAGACGATCGCCGGCGCCGGCCAAGACGGTCGTGGCATCCAGGCTGTCCTGTCGGATGTCGGCCGCAGCCACCCTTGCACCCCTTCGTAGGGCGTCGAGAACGACCTCACGGCCAATGCCGTTGCCGCCTCCGGTTACCAGGACGACCTTCTCGCGTACTTTCATGGAGCCTCCTACTGATCTATGACGGAACGTAGACGATCGAGCACCGTTACCGTTCGAATACGTGCTCCGTCTCTCCGAGATCCTGCTCATCGCCCTGTACGTCGCGCCAACGGTCTGGGCCCTATCCGAAATCCTGCGTATCCCAACCGACGTCTGGGCCGCCTCAAAGCAGAATCAGGCCCTGTGGACCGTCATCGTTCTGATCGTCCCCCTTCTCGGGCCTCTGCTCTACTTCTTCATCGCCAGGCCCAAGCTGCACGAAACCGGCTAACGGCTGTTGCGCTCGTCGACAGCCGGGGCTCGTCGACAGCCGGGGCTCAGAGACCGCTGTTGCGAGCCGACCCGTTCAGTTTGGCGAAGTCCAGCGAGTAGAGGGCGCACACAAACTCACGATCGCCGTCGCTCCATGACTCCTCGGTCGGCGTGAAGGCGAAGACCCCAAGGCTGGAAACGGCGTAGTCCACTCCTACGTAGCTCGGGAACGAGCCCACGCAGGACTCGTAAGAGAACTGATCGAGGGCAGAAGGTCCCGGGAAGTCATCACCGAAACTGGTGCCGACGGAGTTGAGGGAGAACACCTCGTTGTCGTGCGGTTCGGAACACGGGACTGCGACCACGTCGTAGACGACCTCCGCCAGCTCGTCGGGGTCGTTGAAGCAATCTCCAACCTTCATGGTCATGACCCCGAGATCGCCACCACCGACGATCTCCCCAGTGTCATCCCGGCTTGCGTCGTCGAAGCTGGTGAACAGCCACCACCCTCCGGCGAACAAGAGGCCGAGCACCACGCGAACTCCCACGGAAGTGAAGAACGATCCCACCTTGCTGGGCTGGCTCGGAGCCACCAACTCGTCGTCCTGAACATCAGACGTCGAGACGGAGTACCGAGACAGGTCGGACATGTCCATCAGCTCGTCGCCCCTGTTGCGCTCTTCCTTGGCCACGAAGGGAGGTTTCGGCAGATTCCTACCGAACCTTGATCAGGCCCGCATGGCCGACCCAGCCTGATCGTATGGAGACGGCTCGATCACCTTCACCGGACGCTCGACACCCACGACGTGTGCCGTGAGCTCCGTGCCGACATCGCAGTGCTCCCGATCGATGAGAGCCATGGCCAGGCTCTTACCGACCACATGGCCGTACTCACCCGACGTGATGTAACCCACCCGGGTCCCGTCGGCCCAAACCGGCTCGTACTCCGACCCATCTGCGTCGTCGGCATCGATCTCCAGCGTCACCAGTCTCAACTCGGCATTGGCCTCGTCGTGCTCCTTACGCGCCGCCTCGGCCCCGATGAAGTCCTTGGACCAATCGATCCAACGGTCCATCCCGGTCATGCCTGGTGTGTAGTCCTGGCGAAACTCCTTGGACCAGATCCCGAAGCTCTTCTCCATCCGCAGCGAGCCCATGGCGTTGAAGCCGTACTCGACGGCACCGACCTCCTCCCCAGCTTCGAGGAGGGTCTTGCGGAGCAGATGGTGCTCGGTGGCCGTGCAATGGATCTCGTACCCCAGCTCTCCGGTGACGGAGATGCGACCCACTTTGGCCCGGATCAAGCCGATATCCATCTCCCGACAAGACATGAATCGCATCGCCTCGTTGGAGACGTCTTCGCTCGTCATGAGTTCCATCAGGTCACGCGACCGGGGCCCGCTGAGACCGAACCCGACCACGGCATCGGAGATGTCCCGCACGTAGACACCGTCTTCGAGATGGTGCCGGAACCAGCGCATGTGCCAGGAACGGAGGTAATAGGAGCCCATGATCCACCAGGTGCCGTCGCCCCAGTTCAACAAGGTGAGATCGCCCTTGAGACGACCGTCGTGGCCCAACATCGGTGACAACTTGATACGCCCCTCGCCAGGTAGCTTCACCGACATCATCCGGTCCAGCCACTTCTCGGCATTGGGACCCGTCACCTCGTACCGGGAAAAGCCGGTGATGTCGATGATCCCAACCCCGGAACGCACCTGGCGGCACTCCTCCCCGACGATGTCGAATGCGTTGGAGCGTTTCAGAGTCGGGACCTCCTCGAATCCCTCCGGCGCGAAGTAGATGGGGACCTCCAGCCCGTACATCTCGCCCCAGTAGGCGCCGTCTGCGGTCATCGCGTGGTACGCAGGCGGCGTCCGATAGGGACGCGCCTCCCACAACTGTTCGTTGGGATAGGTCATGACGAAGCGACGGGAGTAGAACTGGCCGGTCTTCTCCTTGATGTACTCACGGCTCGAGGCGTAGTCACCGAATCGGGCCACGTCCATGGCGAAAGGATCTTCCTCGGGCTCCCCATCGATCATCCACTCGGCCAGGGACTTCCCGACGCCGCCGCCCTGGAGGAAGCCGGCCATGACTGCGCAGGCCGACCAGTAGTTGCGAAGACCGGGGACTGGTCCGACCAGGGGGTTGCCGTCCGGTGAGAACGTGAAGGCGCCGTTGACCCATCTCTCGATCCCGGTCCGCTCCAGCACCGGGTAGCGGGTCATCGCCATCGAGATCTCGTTCTCGATTCGGTCGGGGTCGGGCGTGAGCAGCTCGAGGCCGTAGTCCCAAGGCGCCCCGTCCATGTTCCAGTGCTTGTGGTCGATCTCGTAGATACCGACGAGGAGCCCGTTGCGCTCCTGACGCATGTAGGTGAACCCCTCGAGGTCGATCATCATCGGAATCTCGAAATCGAGGGCCTCGATCTCCGGGATCTCCTCGGTGATCAGATAGTGATGGGCGAGCGGCGAGACCGGAGCCTCCCAGCCCACCATGCGACCTACTTGTTTGGCCCACAGCCCGGCCGCGTTGACGACGTGCTCGGCGTGAGTCGTGCCCTGCTCCGTGACCACGTCCCAGGTGCCGTCCGGTCTCGGATTGAGCTCGAGCACACGATTTTGCTCGATCACATCCGCGCCGCGCTGACGGGCCGCCTTTGCGTAGGCATGAACCACGGCAGACGGGTCGATGTGGCCCTCTCGCTCCGCCCAGAGCCCACCGAATACCCCCGCGGTGCTGATGATCGGGCACCGCTCGGCGATCTCACCAGGGGTCATCAGCCAGCAGTCGTCGATGCCCATCGTCTGGTAGATGCGGTAAGTGGCCTGCAGCCATTCCCAGCGCTCGGGTGCTGACGCGACCGAGATGCCACCGGTCATGTGCAGGCTGATGTCGTGACCTGACTCCGCGGACACCTCGGAGAGGAGGTCGATGGTGTAGGTCTGCAGCGCCGACATGTTGGGGTCGGCGTTCAGGGCATGGACCCCGCCTGCGGCGTGCCAGCTCGACCCGGCAGTGAGAACCGAGCGCTCGATGATCGCCACGTCACTCCAGCCGTGCTTCGCGAGGTGGTAGGCGACGCTGGCGCCGACGACCCCTCCGCCGATTACTGCTACCCGGTATTGCGACTTCACCACCTGCTCCTTGCCCGGTCGATGGCCCCGAACTTAACCGCTCGAACCCGTCCTCGCTTGTGCCGTCAAACGGCACATGTACCATCACGCAGCACAACTCGGACCGGCGTCGAACAGGAGTCCCCTTGAGCCCCGTCCAACCATTCCCGAGCGATCTCGAGATCGCATACGCCGCCAAGCTGAAGCCGATCATGGAGGTAGCGGCCGAGCTCGGCCTCGACGAGTCCGAGGTCATCCCGTACGGCTCCACCAAGGCGAAGGTTCACCTCGATGCGCTCAAACGCATCGGCGGCAACCCCAAGGGCAAGTACGTCGACGTCACCGCCATCACACCCACCCCGCTGGGGGAGGGCAAGACGACGACGACGGTCGGACTGGTTCAGGGTCTCGGTGCTTTGGGGCACAAGTCGATCGCCTGCATCCGCCAGCCCAGCATGGGCCCGACTTTCGGAATCAAGGGTGGCGCCGCTGGTGGCGGGTACAGCCAGGTGGTGCCGATGGACGAATTCAACCTCCATCTCACCGGTGACATCCACGCCATCACCGTCGCCCACAACCTGGTGGCCGCCGCCATCGACGCCCGCTGGTATCACGAGGGCCGCCTCACCACGAGCCGACTCAAGGAACTGGGTCTGAAGCGTCTCAACATCGACCCGAACAAGATCAGCTGGCGCCGTGTCGTCGACGTCAACGACCGTGCCTTGCGCAACGTGGTGCTCGGCCTGGGAGGAGCAGCGGATGGCCGCCCGCGGGAGTCCGGTTACGACATCACTGTGGCCTCCGAGCTCATGGCCATCCTCGCCCTGGCAGACGGTGACAACTACGCGTCCGCCATGCGCAATCTGCGAGACCGTTGCGGGCGGGTGGTGGTCGGAACCGCGAAGGACGGCAAGACCATCACACTGGAGGATCTCGGCGTGGCCGGAGCCGTCGCAGTCCTGATGAAGGACACCCTCCACCCCACGCTCATGCAGACACTGGAAGGTCAGGCCGCCTTCGTCCACGCCGGTCCCTTCGCCAACATCGCCCATGGGAACTCCTCGATCCTGGCCGACCGCGTCGCACTCCATCTCGGTGACTACGTGGTGACCGAGTCGGGGTTTGGAGCTGACATGGGGATGGAGAAGTTCTTCGACATCAAGTGTCGGGTGTCGGGTTTGAAGCCCGACTGTGCGGTGATGGTGGCGACGGTGCGGGCTCTGAAGACCCATGGCGGTGGACCCAAGGTGGTGGCCGGGAGACCCCTCGACTCGGCCTACACCGAGGAAAACCTGCCCTTGCTCCGCGCCGGGATGGCCAACCTCGAAGCCCACATCGCCACCGCCAAGTCGTTCGGAGTCCCCGTCGTCGTCGCCATCAACAAGTTCCCCACCGACACCCAGAGGGAACACGACCTCATAACCGAGATGGCGCTGGCCGCCGGAGCCCTCGACGCCGTCACCACCGACCACCACGCCCACGGTGGCGAAGGAGCGAAGGATCTGGCAGAGGTGGTGACCAAGGCATGCGAGGAGCCCTCCGACTTCCAGTATCTCTACCCTTTGGAGCGGCCGATCAAGGAGAAGATCGAGACGATCGCCACCAAGGTCTACGGTGCCGGCGCCGTGGAATACTCCCCTACCGCGGAAGGCCAGATCGCCGAGTTCGAGCAGGCCGGGTTTGGCTATCTGCCGATATGCATGGCCAAAACCCATCTCTCCATCAGCCACGACCCGGCACTGAAGGGCGCGCCCAAGGGCTTCACCGTGCCGGTGCGCGAGGTCAGGGCTTCGGTGGGAGCGGGGTTCATCTACCCCTTGCTCGGGGAGATGCGGACCATGCCCGGTCTCGGGGCGAACCCGGCCTATATGCAGGTCGATGTAGACAAGGACGGAAACGTCGTGGGGCTGTTCTGATGGCCGGCCGACTTTGCCCGTCTGCCTCCTGGACAGATCAGTTGCCGCGCCGCAAGGGATTCAGCCTCACTCATCGTGCTCGGGCTGAAACTGCCGGGCAAACAGACGCCGGTCGGCCGGCAGCTGGCGCCGCGTGGTGACGTGAGTCCGAGAATGACAAGCCGTGGACGCGGCGGACGTGAGAACCCGCGGCTCACCGTCATCTATTGGCGCGACATCCCCGCCCAGGTGCGGGCCAACGCCGGTCGGGAGCGAGCGGCAGCGCCTTTGCCCGACCGGTTCATGGTCGCCGTCGACAGGGCGGCGATCATCGCGGACAAGAAAAAAGTCGACGAGTACGTGGCGGAGTGGCGTGAGGAGACCCGGGAGTGTGGGCCCGACCTGCAAACCGAGGCCGATCTCGAGGCGAAACGGATCACCGACGCCTACCCGCAGAGTCTAATCAGGTCGTACGTCCGCAATGGTGGGTGGGCGCCGCCCGATGAGATCGGGTCGTAGCCCGATGAGATCGGGCTCCCCGCGCGCTGAATACCAAGAACTCTCCTAAGGAACTGGTCCCGGGGTGTCGACGTTCTGATTGAGATGCGGTCATGGTCTAGATGTTTCGTCGCAGCGCTGACCCTCGTCACGTTGGCGCCGGCACTCCCCACCAACGCAGCAGCCCGACTCGTTCGTGGACGACAACGGGAGCCGGTTCGAGGCCTACATCGAGACCGCCAAACAGGAGGGTCTGGTTCTGGGATGCCACTCGACCAGCAACCGGATCTGTCCCAACGACCCGATGACCCGGGGCGAGATGGTGCTCATGCTGGCCCGCCGCGTGCCCTCTCCGACGACGATCATTTTCGGCGGATCATGAGGCACCGTCTCGGACTGCCCGCGATCACGTGAACCGACACGAGCCCGGGACCACCGGAATCAAAGGATCTCCATGAAACCGGCGGCCTCACAGGCCTCGAGCATGGTCCTGATGTCGTCGTAGTCCGATGCGTCGACGGGCACCCATTTCTCGATGAGCCCGTGCTCGAGGATCTCCCTGCCCTGCTCCGTGCGATGGAAGTCGACGAGGACGCTTCGAACCCTCTCCCGGAACTCGTGGTCGAAGCGCTTGGAGACGGCCAGGGGTTGGATCGTCGACGGGCCGACTGCGTCGATCACCCTGATCTCATCTGCGACTTCGGGACGATCTCGCATCTCGACCGCAAGCACCTGAGAGTCGATTGCGGAAGCGTCCACCCGACCTTCCGCGACCCACCGAATGGACTCCTCATGGAACCCCGATTGGATCACTTCGGAGAAGAACCCGTTCGTCTCTCCCAGCGACACGAGGTGATGACGGGTCACCCCGTAGCCCGACTGTGAGAGAGGCTCGTTGTAGCACCAAGTCCGGCCACGCAGGTCGAGAAACGATCGGGCGTCACTGTCTTTGTGCACGATCACATCCGAGAAGTAGATCGGCCTACCACCGTATCGCTGACCTGTCAGGACCGGTGCGGCGATCGGCTCGGCCGGGGAGATCCCCTCGCGCTCGAACGTCACATACGGCAGGCTGCAGACGAAGCAGATGTCGTTGACATCGTTGCGACAGCTCTCGTAGTCATCCTCGATGACCAGCTCGGTCGTCATCCCCAGACGCTCTCCGACCGCGTCGGCAATCGCCTGATAGACCGGAGTCATGTTGGGGGCGAGAAACGAGCCAAATCGCAGATCGGCCATATCCGCACCCTAAACCTCTCACCCTCGAGGTAGTTAGAGCCGGATACGGCTCTAACTACCTGAGGTCGCAGTTCGTCGAAGCTGGTTCGATCAGGGGAGCCAGGCGCTCCAGGCGTCTTCGTGGTTACTCACCCACTCGGCAGCCACGTCCGCGGGGTCGTCACCGTCGATCTCTACGGCAGGCAACATCTCCAACTGGTCGTCGGTGGTGATGGTGAAGTTCTCGAGGAAGGCGAACACCGCAGCATCCTTTTCCTCGAGCAAACCCGATGCCGCCTTGAACAGCACGTCCTCCGGATAATCACAGTCGACGCCACCGTCACCGGCGGCCGCACTGGCGCCACACTCTTCGTTGTACGCGGGCAGAGTCACGTTGACCAGGTCGTATGCCGCCACAGCTGCTGTGGGGGTCCACCAATAGAGGAGGATCGGCTCCTCGGCCGCCACCCGGGTGTCGACCTCGGCTACGGTCGCCGGCTCCGAGCCGGAGAAGATGACCTGGAGCGGGAGTCCGAGGTTGGCGATGATCTGCTCGTCGTACTGCGAGTAGGAAGGGTCGGTCCCCAGGAACCGTCCGTTGTCACCCGTCTCGGGAGTGGCGAACAGCGCGGCAAGCGCTGGATCCTGGAACCCTTCCCAGGTCGCCAACTCGGGGTGCTCGTCGATCACGTATTGGGGAACGAACCAGCCGATCTTGCCGACCGCCCCGAGGTCACCGATGTTTACGACAGAGCCGTCGGCGAAGTAGGCGTTCTCGGCATCGGTCACCCCTGACGGCCAGATCTCGAGCACGGCGTCGAGGGTCCCGTCGGCCATGCCCGTGAACATGGCGTCGTTCTCGTTCACCTCGGTGATCTCCACCGGGTTGCCCAACTCGGCCTCGATGATGTTCTTGGCCACCTCGGCGTTGAGACGGGAAGCGGTCCAGGGGTTGACGATCAAGTTGATCTGCTCGGTCCCGCCGCCGTCGCCGCCGCCGCTGTCGTCTCCACATGCGGCGACGAGCAAGCCCATTACCGCAAATACAAGGAGGATTCTCCGCATGCGTTTCTCCATAATTCCATTGATTCGAGGGTCATTCCCCGCCCAGCCCACCGGGTCCAGGGATAGATTACTCGGCAATGAGTCCCCCATGCCTCGTAGTTCAGGACGTGTGGAAAGTGTTCGGGCCGAAGCCGGAACGCGCGATGGAGCTGGCCGAAGCCGGTGCGAGCAGGTCGGAGATCCTGGAGGAGACCAACTGCACGGTGGCGGTGCGAGATGTCAGCTTCGACGTCAACTTCGGCGAGACGTTCGTGGTCATGGGTCTCTCGGGCTCGGGCAAATCCACCCTGGTTCGCTGTGTCGCTCAGCTGATCGAGGTCACCAAGGGCCAGGTGACCCTGGACGGAGAGGAGCTGACCGCCATGAGCGAGGCGGCTCTGCGCCGGGTACGGAGGGAGAAGTTGTCGATGGTGTTCCAGCACTTCGGTCTACTTCCGCATCGTCGGGTGATCGACAACGTCGCCTACGGGCTGGAGGTGCAGAGGGTCCCCCGCGCCGAGCGTCACGCACGAGCCCTCGAGGTCCTTGACGTCGTCGGCCTGGAGGGCTGGGGATCGCACTACCCCCAGCAGCTCTCCGGGGGCATGCAACAGAGAGTCGGACTGGCCCGTGCCCTTGCCGTCGACCCCGAGATCCTGTTCTTCGACGAGCCCTTCTCGGCTCTGGACCCACTCATCAGGAG
>DASUUP010000396.1:0-2870 GCA_036373995.1 Acidimicrobiia bacterium | reverse complement strand
CCGCCGACGAAAGCGTTCTGTCAAGACGGGACGAGACGCCACCGGGCATCGAGCGCCAGTTCGAGTTCTTCAACATCGGGAATGGTCCATGCGCAGAGTTCAACGCGAACGATGACCCCTTCGTCGCGGCGTCGCCGGGTTCATCGGTCGTGTTGGGAAGCTTCCTGATCTGCCTTCCCGGTTTCGACCCAACATCACCGCTGCACGTGACACTTACGTCGCCGACGGGCGAAACGACTGAGTTCGCATCTTTTGAGACTTATCAAGATGTACCGTACGTGTATCACACGGTTCCGCTCTACTCCGATACCGGTGTGTTCGACATCGTCGCCACGCAGGGCGACGTCGTGTCCGAGGCCTCCGTGACCATAGAGCAACCACAAATGCCTCTGCTGCTCCTACCAGGCCGCACCAGTGGTCAACGCGGCGACAGCTTCACTCTTCACTTCGCTGGACACCAGCCCAGAGAGCGCCCACGCTTCAACGTTTACTTTGGCGGCGCGACGGACGGCACGTTTGAGTACCTGACCACAGTTGAAGCGCCTCAAGCGGACGCCCTGGGGAGATCCGAGTTCGTCCTGACCACGAGCGAGACTGACGCTCCAGGCGTTTACTGCTTCATCGAGTACCGATCCGAGTTCCTCGGTTGCCCCAGCGGGCGTGTGGTCAAGATCTCCTGAGGACTCCGCGTCTTGTCTACTACTCCATGAGTGCTGTCTTCCTCTCATACAGGCGAGAGGACGCGGAGGCGTCCACTGGGCGGCTGCGGGATCGTCTGATCGACTCATTCGGTGAGTCGGCGGTCTTCCTCGATGTCGATGACATCAAGACAGGTGAGAATTTCAGGGTTGTGATCTCGGGCGAGATCACGGAATGCGACGCCGTGTGTGTTGTCATTGGCCGGCGCTGGGCGACGGTCGAGCGTGACGGGCACCGGCGACTGTTCTTCCAAGACGATCCCGTTCGACGGGAGATCGTTGGCGCACTGGAAGCTGAGGTGCCGATCATCCCGGTCCTGGTGGACGGGGCTGCGCTCCCAGCCGGAGGCGAACTACCGGAGGCGATCCGTCCGCTCCTCGATCAGGACGCCATCGAGCTCCGTGCGGACTCGTACGACGACGACGTCGACGCACTGATCGAAGCTATCGCGGTGAAGTTGCCCGTGTCGTCGCTGAGCTTCGCGTCGGCGACCGCCGCCTGGCACCGTCTCAGCCGTCCCCGTCAGATCGTGTCGGGGATCCTGGGGATCCTCGGAGCGGTCATGCTCATCGTCGGGATCTGGGATCGATTCGGACCGGAGCCACGACCGATCGTGCGTATGACCGGCGATGTCAATGTGGCGGTGGCCGAGTTCGCCAGCCAGCTGAACAACGGCAACCAGGTGGTCACCGAAGAGTCGTCCGGTCTGGCGCACTCGGTGTATCGCCTCATCGCCGCCGAGCTCGGTGCGGATTCTCGCTTCGACTATCAGGTTCTCGACCCGTCGATCACCGGGACGCTGCGGGGGCGGTCGGTCTCCGAACGCGTCGATGAGGCCTCAAGGCTGGCCGAAGAGACCAGAGCAGACGTCATCGTCTTCGCGACCATCACGGAATCCGACAGCAGGGTGTCGGCCGCGCCCGAGTTCTTCATCACCGACCGGAACCTGGTGGACCGAGCCGAAGAGCTGGTCGGCAGATACGAGCTGGGACCACCCGTCCAGCAGGCAGGATCTCTTACGGCCAACCCAGTCGTCCGACAACAGGTGCGCACCGAGCTCCTGCGACGAATGACGAACCTGGTCGGAATGATCATCGGGCTCTCGCACTTCGGCGTCCATCAGTACCCGGACGCCATGGAGGCCTTCCTCGAAGTCGAGGAGGGCCAGCCGCTCGGCACGGATGAGGGAGCCGACATCCTCCACCTGTTCCTAGGAAACACGGCTGGGCGCATGAACGACCTCGAACGAGCCGAAGAGGAGTTCCGCACGTCGCTGGGCATCAACAACGACTCATCCCGAGCCAAGATCGGGTTGGCCGAGACCACGTTTCAACAGGCTCGCGACCGCTGCGATGGCCCGGGCCTTGACGTTGCGGGGGTTGAGGAATCCGTCGGGCTGTACGAAGAGGCCCGAACTGCCGCGGACCGCCCCGTCCACGCCGACATCGACGCAAAGGTCGACCTCGGTCTCGGCCGCGCCCTCCTGTGCCTGAGCGAGGCCGGCGTCCGTCCTGCGTACGACGAGGCCATCTCGCATTTCGACAGGGTCGTGCGAACCCACGAGGACGGAGAGCTTCGATCCTCCGAGCTCGCTGCCGAGGCGTGGTCCGGCAAGGGCCTGGCTCTCATCGGCGCCGCAGACAGCGACGCCGAGCTCCGGTCCGCGGTAGCCGCCTTCGACGAGGCGATCGCACTCGGCGATCTCCCCGATCGGCGCTCGGTCTGGTACGGATTCCAGGGCTTTGCCCACTGTCTGCTGAACGAGCGTGCATCGGCCGTGCAGTCGTACGAGCGTGCGATCTCGCTGTCGTCATCGCAAGAGGTCGTCACCGAGTATGAAGAGGCATCGAGCAGAGCTGCCGACGGACCAGGAAACGGCTGCTAGACGCGATGCAGCCAGCGGGCTGGTCTAGCTCCGGGTGACGCGGGGTGTCGACCGGTCGGCACCCCCGCATGAGTGTGCGGGACTTGGCCGTCCGAGGATGGGCCTCGGGCCGGGTACCCGGTCATGGGAGGTGCCGACCATGGCGGATCGGCCGCGTTCACGCTCGGCCCGCGTACCTGGCGACCGCGCGCTGCGGCAAGGTGTGGGCCGAGGGGGAGGCCGACCGGGGTCGCATCGCGCCGACGTAGACGCCGGCGAGGATCAGGCCGCCACCGAACACCAGGCC
>DASUUP010000395.1:0-21665 GCA_036373995.1 Acidimicrobiia bacterium | reverse complement strand
GCCACAACTTCTCTGGCCAGGGTGCTTCTCACGGCAACCACAAGAAGCATCGCGCTCCCGGCTCCATAGGCGCCTGCGCTACTCCGGCTCGAGTGTTCAAGGGCATGCGCATGGCGGGTCGCATGGGTAGCGAGAAGGTGACCACCCTCAACCTCGAGGTCGCCGGTGTCGACGCCGAACGCGGCTTGCTGCTGCTCAACGGTTCGGTGCCGGGCCCCAAGGGCTCGGTCGTCTTCGTGCGAGAGGCGGTGAAGGCTCGTGGCTGACATCAAAGCCCCACTCTTCAAATCGGACGGCGCCGCCAACGGCGACATGAAACTGGACGCCGAGGTCTTCGGTATCGAGCCCAACATGGACGTCTTGCATCAGGTGGTCACAGCTCAGCTGGCCGGGGCTCGCGCCGGTACGGCCTCGACGAAGTCGAGGGCGGAGGTACGCGGTGGTGGTCGGAAACCCTGGCGCCAGAAGGGACTGGGCCGTGCCCGCCACGGTTCGATTCGCTCTCCGATCTGGGTCGGCGGCGGCATCGCCCACGGGCCCAAGCCCCGGAGTTACGCCCAGCGCACCCCAAAGAAGATGAAGCGTCTCGCGCTGTGCAGCGCCCTCTCGGCCCGGGCTTCGGAGGCGGCGATCAAAGTGGTCGACGACATCGATTGGTCGGCACCCAAGACCAAGCAAGCCGTCAGTCTCTTGAAGGCGATGGACGCCCATGGCAAGACTCTCGTGGTGTTGAACCATCTCGATGGGTCGGCCGGCAAATCGTTCCGGAACCTCCCCGATGTCCGGATGGTCGAGCCCGGGCAACTCACGGCCTACGACGTCCTCTGGTCGGATCAGGTGGTCTTCACCTCTCACACGGTTGGCTCGGTCGGCCGTTCCAGCCAATACGAGGTGACCGACAGCGACTTTGTCAAAGAACGCGAGGGAGGTGAGGAGGAGTGAGAACTGCTCACGACGCCTCCGCCTTCGGTGAAGGTAACGAGTTTGCCTTCGACAAGCGTCGTATCGACTCGATTCAGGGGGAGCGACGATGAGAACTGCACACGACATCATCTTGGCTCCGGTCGTCTCCGAGAAGTCGTACGACCTCATCGAGCACAGCAACACATATACCTTCGAAGTGGACCCCAGGGCCACCAAGCCCCAGATAAGGGATGCGGTGGAGCGCGTCTTCGACGTGAAGGTCCTCCGGGTGAACACGATGAACCGCAAAGGCAAGGTCAAGCGCACCGGCTACAAGCTGGGCAAGCGCAAGGACATCAAGCGTGCCGTCGTGACACTCGCCGAAGGCGATTCGATCGATCTATTCGGAGTTTGAGATGGCAGTGAAGAAGAGAAAGCCGACCTCTGCCGGACGTCGTTTCCAGACGGTCTCGGACTTCGCCGAGATCACGGACTCGAAGCCGGAGAAGTCGCTCATCGCCAAGAAGTCCAAGACAGGTGGCCGCAACACCGACGGCCGGGTGACTTCGCGCCATCGCGGCGGTGGCCACAAGCAGCGTTATCGCATAATCGACTTCAAGCGCGACAAGGACGGAATTCCCGCCCGCGTCGCTTCCATCCAGTACGACCCCAACCGCAACGCACGTATCGCCCTGCTCAACTATGTCGACGGAGAGAAGCGCTACATCCTGGCTCCGGTCGGGGTGAAGGTGGACGACCGTCTCGAGTCGGGCTCGGGTGCCGATATCAGGCCCGGCAACGCCTTGCCCCTGCGCAACGTCCCGGCGGGAACGATGGTGCACGCCATCGAGATGCGCCCCGGCGGAGGAGCCAAGATGGCGCGCTCCGCAGGATCCGCCGTGCAGCTCATGTCGAAGGAGGGCGACCTCGCGTTGCTTCGCCTCCCGTCCGGCGAGATGCGTCAGGTGCCGCTCGACTGCAAGGCAACCGTCGGTCAGGTCGGTAACACCGAGGCCGAGCTCATCAAGCTGGGCAAGGCAGGCCGCAACCGATGGAAGGGCGTCCGCCCGCAGACACGTGGTGTTGCCATGAACCCCGTCGACCACCCGCTCGGTGGTGGGGAAGGCAAGTCCTCGGGTGGCCGTCACCCGGTCAGCCCATGGGGCAAAGGAGAAGGTCGCACCCGAAAGCGGAAGAAGGCTTCCAACAAGTACATCGTGCGCCGACGCACGAGGAAAGGCAGACGCGGATGATCAACGTCTCTCGAATCCACACGTCGGCGTGCCCCGTTCCGGCGCACCGCAGAAGCCTTGCTTCTGCCGCTCAGCCCGGAACCAGGAAAGGCAGGCGCTGATGGCGCGCTCACTGAAGAAGGGACCGTTCGTCGACGATCACTTGGCCAACAAGGTCGACGAGCTCAACCGAACCAACCAAAAGCGCGTGATCAGGACCTGGTCGCGTCGCTCCACCATCATTCCCGAGTTCATCGGGCACACGATCGCCGTGCACGACGGTCGAAAGCACGTGCCGGTGTACATCACCGAGTCGATGGTGGGTCACAAGCTGGGCGAGTTCGCTCCTACCCGGACCTTCCGCGGGCACGCGGAGAAAGCGGCGGTGAAGAGATGAAGGTCAGAGCCCACAATCGTTTCGTCCGCCAGTCTCCATACAAGGTGCGTCGGGTGCTCGACCTCGTCCGGGGTCTACCGGTCGAGGAAGCCGAACACGTGCTGCGTCTCACCAATCGCGGCGCCGCAACCCCGATCGCCAAGACGTTGCAGTCGGCCGTGGCCAACGCAGAGCACAACCACGCCCTCGATGCCGACGAGCTGTTCGTCGCCGAGGCGTATGCCGACGAGGGCCCGACGCTTCGGCGTTTCCGACCGAGGGCACGCGGTCGCGCCACGCGAATCGACAAGCGGACGAGTCACATCACGATCGTGCTGTCGGAGATGAATGCCGCAGAAATGAATGAGGAGGTGAACTGATGGGTCAGAAGACACACCCTTATTCGTTCCGACTTGGGGTTGCCACTGACTGGAAGTCGAAGTGGTTCTCCAGCAAGGACTACGTCGATTTCGTCAACGAGGATTGGCAGATTCGCGAATGGCTTCGCGACGAGCTGGTGCGGGGCGCCGTGTCGCGCATCGACATCGAGCGCACACGTGACCGTCTGATCGTCGACATCCACACAGCCCGTCCCGGCGTCGTCATTGGTCGTAAGGGCTCGGAGGCCGAGCGTCTCCGTGAGGGCCTGGAGAAGTTGACCGAAGATCGGGTCAAGCTGAACATCAACGAGGTGAAGGATCCCGATCTCGATGCCGCTTTGCTGGCGCGCGGGATCGCCGATCAGCTCGAGAACAGGATTGCCTTCCGCCGTGCCATGAAGCGCGCAGTCGCCTCTGCTCTCAAGGCCGGTGCCGAGGGCGTCCGTGTCGAGTGCAAGGGCCGTCTAGGCGGCGCCGACATGGGTCGCCGCGAGTGGTACCGCGAGGGTCGCGTGCCGCTCCACACCTTGCGTGCTGACATCGATTTCGGAACAGCGACCGCTCGCACCACCGTCGGCGCCATCGGCGTCAAGGTGTGGGTCTACAGGGGAGAAGTGGTCGAGAGCGGCGCCGTCTCCGGAGAGCGGATCGCCGCCGAGGCTGACCTGGCTACCGGTGGGCCCGCCCGTCGCACCCAAAAGAGCCTCAAGTCCCGTGCCGAAGAGGCGGCGGGTATCGAGACGAAGAAGCCGCGTCTCATCGAAGCCGGCGGCGGCAAACGCCCCGTTGTCGAAAGCGGCAAGGAGGAGGGCCCTCGCAAGCTGATCGAGGCCGGTGGGGGACGTCGTCCCACTGCCGCCGAGGCCAAGGTCCAGTACGAAAGCGCACGTGAAGAGCAAGACGTCGTGTCTTCGGCTGACGCCGAAGACACAGCAGTTGCCGGCGTTTCTGCCGCAACGGAATCAGAAGACTCGGTCGAGGAGACCGCGGCGCAAGTCGCCGCCCCTTCCGCTGAAGCGGAAGAGGTTGCAGAATCTGGCGATTCTGCGACTCCTGAAGCGGAGGCCACTGCCCCAGCCGAAGCGGAGGCCACTGCCCCAGCCGAAGCGGAGGCCACTGCCCCAGCCAAAGCCGACTCCTCCGATAGCGACTCAAAGAAGGAAGAGGAGTAAGCGGTCATGCTGATGCCTAAGAGGACGAAGCACCGAAAGATGCATCGCGGGCGCATGTCCGGCGTCGCCAAGGGCGGTACCACTGTGAACTTCGGTGAGTATGGACTGCAGGCTCTCGAGCCGGGCTGGATCACGGCCCGTCAGATCGAGTCGGCCCGTGTTGCCATCACCCGTGCGGTCAAGCGTGGCGGGAAAGTCTGGATCACCATCTTTCCCGACAAGCCCGTGACCCAAAAGCCCGCAGAGACCAGGATGGGCTCGGGCAAGGGAAATCCGGAGTTCTGGGTGTCCGTGGTGAAGCCAGGGCGTGTCATGTTCGAGCTCGCCGGTGTTGACGAGGACATGGCGCGCGAAGCGATGCGCAAGGCCTCGCACAAGCTCCCGATCAAGACCCGGGTCGTGACCAGGGAGGACGCATGAGCGCCGGCGAACTCCGTGAGATGACCGACGAGGAGCTGTTCGATGCCCTGGTCGAGGCCAAGGAAGAGCGATTCAACCTGCGATTTCAGATCGCAACGAACCAGCTCGACAACACAGCCCGTCTCAAGACGGTGAAGAAAGAGATCGCCCAGATCCTCACGATCCTTCGTGAGCGCGAGCTGGCGGGTGCCGGCGCATCTGCCGCCGCGATTGACGACACGATGGAGAGTGCGTGATGACTGACAACACGACCAGAACAAGCCGCAAGGTACGTGTCGGCGTAGTTGTTTCGGATAGTCGGGACAAGACGGTAACCGTCGAAGTACCGAGCTCGCATGCCCATCCCCGTTACGACAAGGTCGTCCGCACCTCCACAAAGTTGCACGCCCATGACGAGACCAACGACGCCAACGTTGGCGACACGGTCCGCATCATGGAGACCCGTCCTCTCTCGAAGCAGAAGCGCTGGCGTGTCGTCGAGATAGTGGAGCGTGCTCGATGATCCAACAGGAATCCCGCCTCAAGGTGGCCGACAACACCGGCGCTCGGGAGCTGCTCTGCATCCGTGTGCTCGGGGGGTCGTCGCGTCGCTACGCCGGGGTTGGTGACGTGATCGTGGGCACCGTCAAGGAGGCCACTCCCGGCGGATCCATCAAGAAAGGTGAGGTCGTTCGCGCTGTCGTGGTGCGGACCAAGAAGGAGTCTCGCCGCGACGACGGCACATACATCCGTTTCGACGACAACGCCTGCGTCATCATCGACCCCAACCGTCAGCCACGTGGCACCCGCATCTTCGGTCCCGTGGCACGAGAGCTTCGTGACGAGCGCTTCATGAGGATTGTCTCTCTCGCCCCGGAGGTGCTCTGATGATTTTGGCCGACTACCTTTATTGTCGCCCGACTTTCGCCGACGGTCTCCACTCCACCTCATTGGTCACGTCGCGGGGGACTGACGTTCACTCCAATGGGCGCAAGCTCGAATCACCGGCGAGACAGACGCCGGTCGGTCGGCTGCTTTCGCGCTCGCTCGAAGTCTTGTTGGAGGTCTGATATGAAATTGAAGAAAGGTGACACCGTGATGGTCATTGCCGGAAAAGACACCGGCAAGGAGTCCGTCATCTCCCGGGTCCTGCCCAAGCATGGCAAGGTCCAGGTCGAGGGTGTCAACACAGCCAAGCGT
This sequence comes from Acidimicrobiia bacterium, assembly GCA_036373995.1. Lineage (GTDB taxonomy): Bacteria > Actinomycetota > Acidimicrobiia > Spongiisociales > ZC4RG35 > JANQRA01. Next base: position 16,003 of record DASUUP010000395.1, on the reverse strand, counting down.
CACACCAAGCCCACCGGTCAGACCATGCAGGGCGGAATCATCGACAAGGACATGCCCATCGACGCCTCCAACGTGATGATCGTCTGTGAGAAGTGTGGCCCCACCCGAATCGGGCATCGCATCGACGACAAGGGCAAGAAGCATCGTGTCTGCGTCAAGTGTGGAGGTGACCTATGAGCGCCAAGCCAAGCACGAAGCCGCGTCTCAAGGCCCGTTACGACGACGAGATCCACGCCCATTTGAAGGATCAGCTCGGGTTGGAGAACCCGATGGAGGTTCCCACCCTGGACAAGATCGTGCTCAACATGGGTCTTGCCGAGGCCAAGGACAACAAGAAGGCCATCGACGAGGCGATCGACGAGCTCGGGCTCATCGCTGGTCAGAAGCCGCGCGTCAACAAAGCCCGCAAGTCGATCGCCAACTTCAAGCTTCGCGAGGGAACGCCCATCGGAGTATCCGTGACTCTTCGCGGCTACCGGATGTGGGAGTTCTTCGATCGTCTGCTGTCGGTCGCGATTCCCCGAGTGCGTGACTTCAGGGGTTTGAACCCGAGGGCTTTCGACGGGCGAGGCAACTACAGCGTCGGCGCCTCGGAGCAGTTGATCTTCCCCGAGATCGACTTCGACTCGGTGTCGGAGACCAGGGGAATGAACATCACGATCGTGACCACCGCAGACAACGACGAGGCAGGCAAGGCACTCCTCGATGCGTTCGGGTTCCCCTTCCGGCGCGTGGAAACCACCGTCTGAAGGAGGTGTTGAACACAAATGGCTAAGAAATCAATGATCGCAAAGGCCAACAGGAAGGCGAAGTTCAAGGTGCGCGAATACAACCGCTGCAAGCGTTGTGGTCGGCCCCGCGCCTATCTCCGTGACTTCGGAATGTGCCGTATTTGCGTTCGGGAGCTCGCCAGTAGAGGCGAGCTTCCCGGTGTCAGAAAGGCTTCATGGTGACAATGGTTACTGATCCCATCGCGGACATGCTGACCCGGATACGAAACGCAGTTTCGGTGGGTCATGAGCGTGTGGCGATGCCGTCATCCAAGCTGAAAGTCAATATCGCTCAGATCCTCGTCGATGAGGGTTTCATCGATCGCTATGAGGTGTCCGAGGACGGTCACCGCAATGAGCTCGAGCTGGTTCTTCGCTACGCAGAGCGGCGTCGACCCGTGATCGAGGGACTCAAGCGGGTATCCCGTCCCGGGCACCGGGTCTACAAGCGCGCCACCGAGCTTCCCCGTGTTCAGGGTGGTATCGGCGTTGCCGTCGTCTCCACCAGCCAGGGGCTGATGCCCGATCGCGAGGCGCGCAAGCGCCGTCTGGGTGGCGAGATCATCTGCGAGGTGTGGTGATGAGCCGCATTGGAAACAAGCCGGTGGACCTGCCGGATGGCGTCGACGTGAAAGTCGACGGCAGCATGGTGACGGTCAAAGGCTCCAAGGGCGAGCTCGCTCGCATGTTCCACGAGCGGATCGGCTTCGATCTCGAAGAGGGTGTCGTGACCGTCACCCGTCCCGACGATGCCCGTGAGTCACGAGCATTGCATGGTCTCAGCCGGGCCCTCCTCGCCAACATGGTGGCGGGGGTCACCGATGGGTTTCGAAAAGAACTCGAGATCCACGGCGTCGGTTACCGGGCATCGCTGAAGGGCAGTGATATAGAGCTGTTGGTCGGATTCAGCCACCCGGTGCTCGTCGAAGCTCCCGAGGGCGTCACGTTCGAGGTACCCGAGCCGACCAGAATCATCGTCTCCGGCATCGACAAGGAGCAGGTGGGCCAGATCGCCGCCAACATCCGCAAGGTCCGACCCCCCGAGCCTTACAAGGGCAAGGGCATCCGGTACGTGGGTGAGTACGTGCGCCGCAAAGCTGGAAAGGCAGGCAAGTGATGAAGAGCTCACGCAGAGCCGCCCGTCATCGCCGTCACCTGCGCGGCAGGAAGCATCTCCGCGGCACCGCGGAGCGACCCCGGCTCGCCATCTACCGGAGCAACAAGTACATCTACGCACAAGTCATCGACGACATCGACGGGACGACCCTGGCCGCTGCCTCCTCACAGGAGGGGGACCTGCGCGGGGAGCGTCTCAACGTGGAGACGGCGGCGAAGGTAGGGACCATGGTCGCGGACCGCGCCAAAGAGGCCGGTGTCTCGACGGTCGTCTTCGATCGCGGCGGATACAAATACCACGGACGACTGAAGGCTCTCGCTGACGCCGCTCGCGAGGCAGGACTGGAGTTCTAATGGCGAGACAAAACCGCCCAGGTTCGGATCAGAGCCAATACGACGAGCGTGTCATTCAGATCAACCGTGTGGCCAAGGTAGTGAAAGGTGGACGTCGGTTCAGCTTCACCGCCCTGGTGGTGGTCGGTGACGGCAACGGCAAGGTCGGCGTCGGCTACGGCAAGGCCAAGGAAGTGCCTGCCGCCATCCAGAAGGGAATGGAACAGGCCCGACGCTCGATGGAGGTCGTCCCCATGGCTGGTCAGACCATCGTCCATCAGATCACGGGTACGCACGACGCTGCCCGGGTCCTGATCAAGCCGGCCGCGCCGGGCACCGGTGTCATCGCCGGTGGCGCCGTCCGCCAGATCCTGGAGGCTGCCGGGATAAAAGATGCATTGGCCAAGTCGCTCGGGTCGCCGACGCACCTCAATGTGGCCAAGGCGACGATGAACGGCCTGCTCGGCCAGCGTCGTCCCGACGAGGTGGCCAAGTTGCGGGGCAAGAAGGCTGAGGACATCGTGCCCCCGGGCTTGCTCGCCGCCTACAACACGACCGAGAACCTGCGGGCAACGCCGAACGATTCGAAGTAGGTAGGTCATGGCCAAGACGAAACAGAAGAAGGTGAAGGTGACCTTGCGCAAGAGCGTCATCGGGGAGAAGCCCAAGACCCGGGCCACAGTCGAGGGGCTCGGTTTGCGCAAGATCCATCAGACCGTTGAGCAAGTCGACACCCCCAGCCTCCGCGGAATGCTGGCCAAGGTCAGTCATCTCGTGGAAGTGGAGGAGTAACCCCCCATGTCAGAGAACAAAGAACAGCTGAAGCTGCACCACCTGGCGCCGGCGCCTGGATCGAAGAAGAAGAAGATTCGGGTCGGCCGGGGCGAAGGTGGGCGGCGTGGCAAGACCGCCGGACGCGGCACGAAGGGTCTCAAGGCCCGCAGCAAGCTGCGTCCCGGCTTCGAAGGCGGCCAGACCCCACTCGCCATGCGTCTCCCCAAGCTCAAGGGTTTCACCAACCCCAACAAGGAGTCGTTTGCCATCGTGAATCTGGCGTCCTTGGCCGATTTCGATGCCGGGAGTGAGGTCACCCCGGAGGTGCTGCGTGAGCGTGGCCTGATCCGTCACAAGGGTCAGGTGAAGGTTCTTGCAGAGGGTGATCTGGACAAGGCTCTCACTGTCAGGGCCCACGCCTTCAGCGCTTCAGCGAAGAAGAAGATAGAGGCGGCAGGCGGGTCTGTTGAAGTCATTTCATGACTTCGACCACCGATTTCCAATGCGAGGCCCTAGGTACTCGATACCAGGAAAGTCCTAGTACAAAGTACCTGGTACCTACGACCCCCGCCCCCGAGCCAACGGCAAACCCCTAGTCCCATGCTGTCTATCTACAGAAACATGTTCAAGATCCCGGACCTCCGGGCCAAGATCTTGTTCACCCTTATCATCTTCGCCGTGTACCGGTTCGGCACTGCCATCCCGGTGCCCGGTATCGATCTCGATGCTGTTCGCCTCTTCCAGAGCCAGCAGCAAGCCGGGGGCATCTACGGTCTGATCAACCTCTTCAGTGGCGGGGCCCTCGAACAGTTCTCGGTCTTCGCATTGGGAATCATCCCCTACATCACGGCGTCCATCATCATGCAGCTGCTCACAGTCGTGATCCCGAGGCTTCAGGCTCTGCAGGAGGAAGGAGAGTCGGGTCGAAAAGTCATCACGCAATGGACGCGCTACATGACTGTCATCCTGGCTCTGATTCAATCAACCGGGTTCACATACCTGTTCCACTCCGGTCAATTCACCGGTGGCATAGACCTGATTCCCGACTACAGCCCGCAGCGGGTGATCCTCATCGTCATCACGATGACGGCAGGCACCGCCATGGTCATGTGGCTCGGCGAGCTCATAACCCAACGCGGCGTGGGGAATGGAATGTCCCTGATCATCTTCGTGGCGATCCTCAGTCAGTTCCCCTCGGTGTTCACCAGCATCTGGGGCCAGACGGTCGCCTTCGGGCTCACCGAGCGTTTCATCGTCATCTGCGTGATCTTCCTGGCGATGATCGCGGCGATCATCTATGTCGATCAGGGCCAGCGAAGGATCCCCATCCAGTTCGCCAAGCGCGTGAGGGGTCGGCGTGTCATGGGTGGCCAGTCGACCTACATCCCGCTGAAGGTCAACACCGCCGGCGTCATCCCGGTGATCTTCGCCACTTCGGTGATGTTGATCCCTGCTCTCATCACGACGGCGATTCCCACCGATGCCGCCTGGCTGGCGTCGATTCGTCGCTGGATAGACGACAACCTGGGTGCCGGGGCACAGGCTGTGAGCTGGTGGTATATCGCCATCCTGTTCGCCCTGATCGTGTTCTTCACCTACTTCTACACAGCGATCCAGTTCGACCCCACCCAGCAGGCCGAGATGATCCAACGTCAAGGTGGCTTCATCCCCGGAGTGCGACCGGGTCGCCAGACCGAGCGGCATCTCGCCTTCATCCTCAACCGGATCACCCTTCCCGGGTCGATCTTCCTGGCGACGATCTCCATCCTCCCGGCGATCGCCGGTGCGGTATGGAACATCCAGATCGCCTTCTCCGGCGTGTCGATCCTGATCGTTGTCGGCGTGGCACTGGAGACGATGAAACAGATCGAGAGCCAGCTGACGATGAGGAACTACGAAGGGATTTTGACCTGATGCGTTCTCGGTCTGCTCGCGAGCAAACCGTTGCGCTGAGCGACACGCTGTGCTCGCGAGCAAGAGGAACGGAGAGGTGAAGATCCTATTCATCGGTCCTCCCGGGGCCGGAAAAGGGACCCAGGCGGGGAAGGTCGCTGCCCGACTCGGCATCCCCCACGTCTCCACGGGGGAGATGTTCCGCGATCACGTTTCGAGGGGCACCGATCTCGGCAAGAAGGTGGAAGCGATCATGGCCGCCGGCGACTACGTGCCCGACGAGATCACAGTCGCCATGCTGTCGGAGCGTGTCTCGCAGGACGATGCCGCGGCCGGTTTCATCCTCGACGGGTTTCCACGCACCGAAGCTCAGGTCGACTCGCTCGATCGACTGTTGGGTGGGGATGGGCTCGATCAGGTGGTGGTCTTCGAAGTCGACGAGGGCGAACTGACAGAGCGACTGTTGGCACGCGGGCGGGCGGACGACACCGAAGAGACGATTCGGGCCCGATTCAAGATCTACTTGGAACAGACCCAACCGCTCATCGACGTCTATGACGAGCGCGGGCTGACCGTGAGAGTCAGCGGGAACGGCGAGGTGGAAGAGGTCACCGACCGAATCCTCGCTGCCATCGACGCCAACGACTGAGATTCGAAATGATCTCGATCAAGAGCCGCCGCGAGTTCGCCAAGATGCAGAAGGCCGGCGCATGTGTCGCTGCAGTTCATCAAGCGGTACGGGAGGCTGCGGCGCCGGGAGTGAGTCTGCTCGAACTGGAGGAGATCGGGGGGAGGGTGATCGCCGGTCACCGGTGCACGTCTTCCTTCCTCAACTACCTCGGCACCTACCCGGCCACGCTCTGCCTGTCGCCGAACGACGTGATCGTGCATGGCATACCCAACGAGTACCGGCTGCAGGAAGGGGACATCCTGTCCGTCGACGCCGGTGCGATCTTCGAGGGTTTCCATGGTGACGCCGCATTCACCATGCCGATCGGGAAGGTCTCATCCGAGGCCCAGCATCTGATCGACACGACGGAGGCCGGCATGTGGGCCGGTATCCGTGAGGTTCGCAAGGGCAATCGTCTCGGTGATATCGGTGCGGCGATCTCGGAGGTTGGGGAGTCACGCGGTTATGGGGTGGTCCAGGAGTATGTCGGCCACGGCATCGGCCGGGAGATGCACGAGGAGCCTCAGGTGCCCAACTATGGCGAGCGCGGGAAGGGTATGAAGCTGAAAGCCGGCATGGCGCTGTGCATCGAGCCCATGTTCAACATCGGCCGTCGCAACACCAAGGTGGACAAGGACGGCTGGACCGTGCGCACCGAGGATGGCTCACTTTCAGCCCACTGGGAGCACACGGTGGCCATCACACCCGACGGCCCGATGGTGTTCACGGTCGAGTCTGAGCCGGTCCCGGTCGAGGAGGCTGCCGGCGTCAGTCGCTAGGCGTTCGGCGTCTCAGACTGCGCGGTCCCGGCGTGCCATCCGCCACAGGACGATCACGGCAATCACCAGAGCGATCAAAGCGCCAAATTGGGCTGGCTGGAGCGCGATCACGAAGTCGTCCCCCGCTCCAGTTTGGCTGGCCTTCTCGGTCATCGCACCAACGATACGCCGCCGACTTGAGCATGCACACAGCCTTAGTTATCATTTGCTGGTCTTTACCGCTCTTTCTGTGGCCGAAAGACGGTTATTAGCCAGGGCACCGTCGCCCGCAACCACTCTGGAACGCTCCGGTTGCGACTGACTGTGGCCTGGCATCGCACGCGTCCGCGTGCACCACAGAGACATGTGACACAGGAATTGGAGAGACGCGATGAAGGTGAGACCTTCCACAAAAAAGATGTGTGAGAAGTGTCGGATCATCCGGCGTCGTGGCCGCGTCTGGGTTATCTGCTCGAACCCCCGACATAAGCAACGACAGGGTTGATCTAAGTGACGACCCACGTAACACATGCCGGCCGCACAGCGGCCAGGGACACCGCCAGCGGCGTCCTCGTCCTGGACGCACCCAGCCGGTGCGCCGTCGTCCTGCGCCCTGGCTGGACGACGCCGCGGATTGCATCCGTTGGGAGTTTGAGCTTGTGCTCAAACTCCAGGCAACCCGATGGCATCGGGTTGCCGCTGACTCGCTCTGCGACTCGACAATGTCACGAGGAAGGCCACTGATGGCTCGTATTGCAGGAGTAGACATCCCCCGGGACAAGCGTCTCGAGATCTCGTTGACCTACATCTTCGGGATCGGGAACACCACCGCACAGAAGATCTGTGCCGATACCGACATCGACCCCGACACCCGCGTCCGGTCGCTGACCGACGACGAAGTTGCCCGTATCCGTCGCTACATCGAGACCAATTTCAAGGTCGAGGGTGACCTGCGCCGCGAGGTCCAGCAGAACATCAAGCGGAAGATCGAGATCGGCAGCTATCAGGGCATCCGCCATCGTCGCGGTCTGCCGGTGCGCGGTCAGCGCACACACACCAATGCCCGTGGCCGCAAGGGCCGCCGGGTTGCCATCGCCGGCAAGAAGAAAGTGACCAAGTAGTGACTTCCCGACAGCAGGGCGGCGGCGCCAAGCGAGTGCGCCGTCGCGAGCGCAAGAACATCTCGCATGGACAGGCCCACATCAAGGCCAGCTTCAACAACACGATCATCAACATCACCGACCCCACCGGCGCCACCGTCGCGTGGACATCGGGGGGATCGGTCGGTTTCAAGGGCTCCCGCAAGTCGACGCCCTACGCCGCCCAGGTAGCGGCCGAAGAGGCTGCACGGCGCGCCGGTGAGCACGGTATCCGCAAGCTCGACGTCATCGTCAGCGGCACCGGCTCCGGTCGTGACACGGCCGTTCGGACTCTGCAGAACATGGGCATGGAGGTCACTTGGGTGAAGGACGTGACCCCGATCCCGCACAACGGCTGCCGTCCCAAGAAGCGCCGGCGGGGATAGTCCATGGCGCGTTACACAGGACCCAAGTGCAAGGCGTGCCGCCGGGCCCGGACTCAGCTCTGCCAGTCGAAGCGTTGCGCCGTCGAGCGGCGTCCCTATCCGCCGGGCGAGCACGGCCGCGGCCGTGTCCGCGAGAGCGACTACCAGGTCCAGCTCCGTGAGAAGCAGAAGCTGCGCACCATGTATGGCGTTCTCGAGAAGCAGTTCCGCCGTTACTACCACGAGGCGGCGCGTCGCCCCGGGATCACCGGTGAGAACCTGCTGCAGATGTTGGAGCAGCGTCTCGACAACGTCGTCTGGCGTTCCGGTCTTGCCGCCACCCGTCCTCAGGCCCGTCAGCTGGTGAACCACGGTCACTTCAGGGTCAATGGGAAGAAGGTCGACATCCCGTCTTATCAAGTGCGTCCTGGTGATGTCATCACCCCGAAGGACCGCTCGAAGGACTTGATCGTCATCCAGCATTCCGTCGACACCCAGGACCGGTTGGTGCCGGACTGGATCGTCGTCAGCACGGACGATCGTCAGATCACCGTGAACGATCATCCCCGCCGGGATCAGATCGACACAGACATCAACGAGCAGTTGATCGTCGAGCTCTACTCGAAGTGAGGTAACCCACTTGTTGATTGTTCAACGCCCCCAAATCGAAATCGAGGAAGTCGGCGAGAACCGATCGCGCTTCGTGGTCGAGCCTCTGGAGCCGGGCTTCGGCTACACGCTCGGGAACACGATGCGACGCACGCTGTTGTCCCGAATCCCTGGCGCCGCCATCACTTCGATCCAGATCGAAGGAGTCGAGCACGAGTTCTCGACCGTCTCCGGCGTCGTCGAGGACGTGGTCGACATCATCCTCAACATCAAGAGGATCGTCATCCAGATGGAAGGATTCGACGAGCAGACGGTCTATCTCTCGGCCAAGGGCTCTGGTGACGTCACCGCTGCCGACCTCAAGCTGCCCGCCGGGGTCGAGGTGGTCAATCCCGACGCTCACATAGCCACGCTCGCGTCTTCGGGTCGCCTCGAGATGGAGATGACGGTGGCTCCCGGGGTCGGCTATCGCACTGCCGACGCCAACAAGAGCGGTAGCAGCCACATCGGGGTCATCCCCGTCGACTCCATCTTCTCACCGGTTCGCAAGGTTGCCTACCGCGTGGAGAACACGCAGGTCGGTCAGATGACCAACTACGACAAGCTGATCCTCGACGTCGAGACCAACGGCGCCATAGAGCCGAAGGACGCAGTGTCGTCCGCCGGCAAGACTCTCGGTGAGCTCATGGAGATCTTTGCCGACGTTGGTCAGGGGGAGGGTCTCGAGCTCGTCGACATCGTCCCCGAGGCTTCCGGTTCCCCGGACCTCGAGCTTCCCATCGAGGCGCTGGATCTGTCTGAGCGTCCACGCAACTGCCTGCGCCGCGCCCAGATCAAGACGGTCGGCGAGCTGGTGGAGCGAACGTCTGACGACCTGCTCAATATCACCAACTTCGGCCAGAAGAGCCTCGACGAGGTCATCGCCAAACTCGATGAGCTCGGTCTGAGCCTCGCCGACGCCCCGACCGGGAGTGGCGACTGATGCCACGCCCTCGCAAGGGCCCTCGGTTTGGTGGGTCTCCGTCTCACGACCGGTTGATGATGGCCAATCTCGCCACCGACCTGATCGTTCATGAGAAGGTGACGACCACGGCGGCCAAAGCCAGGGCGCTCAGGCCGTACGCCGAGAAGCTGATAACGAAGGCCCGCAAAGGCGATCTCCACGCCCGACGCATCGTGCTGAAGGACATCCACGACAAGGCTGCTGTTGCCAAGCTGTTCGAGGAAGTGGCTCCCCGCTACGAGGACCGACCCGGCGGGTACATCCGGATCACCAAGCTGGGACCCCGTCGTGGTGATGGCGCGGAAGAGGCTGTGATAGAACTGGTCTAGGGAGAGCCCTGTAACTACTCGTCGCTTGTCTCTCAGCTCGTGATCACGCCGACGAGGACGCCGAGGAGGAGTAGACCGACTCCGATGATCAGCACCTGGGGTGGCTGGGTGCGCCCTGGAAGCCATCGTGAGGCGATCATCGGGTCGCTATAAGCCACTGCACCGAAGGCGATGATCAAGCCACCCGTTATGAGAAACAAGACCGGGAAGATCAGCATCACCACGAATACGGTCAGCAAGATGAAGACCATGGCCCGGCTGAACATCCATTCCGGCAGATAGGGGCCGAATCGTTTCTGGCTCTGACGGATTCCGTGGTCGAGCAGGTCCAGGCCCCGGGTCAACAGGCCCTCATCGCTCGAGCTTCGGCTCTTCTTGGTCGGCTGTGACCTGGGCTCCTGGGCTGGCGTCCCGGGACGCGTTCTGATCGCGGGTTTCACCACGTTGGTCTTGGCCGGTTGCCTGGCGGGTCTGCTGGTCTTGTTCTCCTTGCCGCGCAGCTTGAGACGACGCTTGAATCTTCCGTTGGAAAGGGCCTCCCTGAAGGCGTCGAGCTCTTTCAGTTCGATGATGATCTGATCGCCCTCGGCAGCCATTCGGTATCCGTTGGGAAGAGGCTCCAGCTGGATGTCGGCCAACGACCAGGAACCGATTTCGTGGGAACCCGCGGCAATGCTCAGCTGGCCGTCTTCCAGGTGGACGGTGGCGGGCAGGGCCGTGGTGTCCCCTACGGCGCGTAGCGATGCGGAATATGTCCCCATCACGCAATTATCGGTTGGTGGACGGTCGACCTTGTGCCGTTTTCTAGGTGAATTCCAGCGTGGAGATCGTGAGTGTTCCGACGATCAGCAGAAGGAGGACGATGATGCCGATGGCCAGGAGGACCGTTCCGACGATCCCCAGGATCCGTCCCGCATTAGCGGTCCCCCGGTTCTCCGGAGGCCGACGCCCGGCATCGATCGCGGCCAACTCGTTGTTGCCCATGACCCATGCGAAGGGTCCCAGTATCTGACAGAGAACAACTCCCAGTATCCCCAGCACGAGGACAGTCGTCGCTTGGCTCTGCTCGGGGTAAGAGCCCGGATCGGACGGGAACTGAGGTGGCTGTTGTGTCATCGTGGCCGAAAGTATCGCAGATCGGCCAAGACGACGCCTGCCAGTAGCCTGATGTGACGTGACGAACACTCACTATCTCGATTTCGACCGCCAGGACTGGGCCAGTCTTCGGGGACGTACCCCGCTGACCCTCACCCCCGAGGAGGTCGAGAAGCTGAGCGGTATCAGCGTCAACCTCGACATCGACATGGTCGAGGAGACGTTTCTCCCTCTGTCCAGGCTGCTCAACCTCTACGTGCAGGGCAGTCAGTTGCTGGCATCGGTCACCGACACGTTTCTCGGCACGCAGCCGCAGCCGAAACCGTTCGTGATAGGTGTCGCCGGCTCCGTGGCCGTGGGGAAGTCGACCATCGCCCGGGTCCTCGAGGCGCTGCTCGCTCGATGGCCACACCACCCGAGGGTCGATCTGGTCACGACTGACGGGTTCCTCTACCCCAACGCCGTGCTCGAGGACCGCGGTCTCATGAATCGGAAGGGCTTCCCCGAGAGCTATGACCGCCGAGCTCTGCTCGAGTTCGTGGCGGCCGCAGCGGCCGGCGAGGATCACCTGGAGATACCGGTCTACTCGCACATCCGCTACGACATAGTGGAGGGGGAGGCCAGGATCATCAAACAGCCCGACATCCTCATCTTGGAGGGTCTGAATGTCCTGCAGGGTGGGGTTAGCGGTGCGTTCATCTCCGACTACTTCGATTTCTCGATCTTCGTCGACGCCGACCCTGCTGACATCGAGGACTGGTACGTGGAGCGCTTCTTGACACTGAAGGAGACTGCATTCACTCAACCCGACGCCTACTTTCGGCGGTATGCCGAGTTGTCGAACGGAGAAGCCGTCGAGGTTGCCCGTGAGATCTGGGAGAAGATCAACCTGGTGAACCTGACCGAGAACATTCTCCCAACCAGGGCCCGCGCTTCCCTCATCCTCGAGAAGGCGTCGGACCACTCGGTCAAACGGGTGCGCCTGCGACGCTAGAGGACGGCCCTCACCTCGAAGAGGTTCCACGAGCCGGGGATTCCCTTGAGCTCGAACGCTCCGCAATCGTTGAATTCCAGGCTGGAGCCGATGACGAGGTCCTTGACCGTGCTCGAGGCCATGATCCCCCCGCTCTCCGCCGCTGCCATCACCCGGGCCGCGATGTGGACGCCGAGTCCGCCGATGTCATCGTCCCGCACCTCGATCTCACCAGTGTGTATCCCGACGCGGATGTCGAGCCCGATCTTCTTGAGCTCGCTGACCATCACCTGGGCGCACTGAATGGCGCGCATCGGCCCGTCGAACGTGGCAACGAACCCGTCGCCGGTCGTGTTCACCTCTTTGCCCTGGAAGCGGTCGAGCTGGAGACGGACGAGACGATCGTGCTCGGCTCGGGCGTCCAGCCAGCGATCGTCCCCCGACTCCGAGGCGAGGGATGTCGAGCCGACGATGTCGCTGAACAGGATCGTCGCCAGCATGCGATTCGTCTGCAGCGACCCGGACCGCCCGGTCACGAAGGTCTCGATGGCGTTGAGAGTCTCCGACGTGTCTCCGGCGTGAAAAGGGAACGTGTCCGCTCCGGAGACGATCTCGAGCTCGGCCCCGGGGATGTGATCGGCGAGGTATTCGCCGAACGGCAGACGGTGGTATCGAGCATGGCGACGATGGACGATGAGGGTCTGCGCCTGTATCGAAGGAAGAACCGATCTCACATCGGTCTCGGCGATCCAGTCGATCGCTTTCTGACCCACGGACGGAGCCATCGATTGACGTTGGAACCACGGCCACCACGTCCGAAAACGAGGGTCCTTCGCCGCCGTAGGGGCTGTGAGATCCAGTGGGTCCGCAGTCCTTCCGAAGCTCGACTTCCATCCTTCCGCGAGGCTTTCGATGACATGGGGCGGCGCGCCTATCGGGTAGTCGTCGGCGCGTGCCATGCGCGCATAGGAGTTCACCAGGATGAGTGTGGGGAATCGCTCCGGATAGGTGGCGGCGAGGATGCACGCGAGCATTCCCCCCTCGGTGTCACCGATGAGGACGGCCTCTTCGGACTCTTCGGCATCGAGCACCGTGCGTATGTCGTCGAGAGCGTCTTCCACCGGATCTATGTATCCCCGCAAGGGGCCGTCCGAGACGCCCGACCCCCGCTTGTCGATCAGAAACACCCGTCCGAAAGAGCCGAGACGATCGAAGTAGCGAATGGCCGACGGCTCGTCCCAGTACATGTCGACGTTGGTCACCCATCCAGTGATGAAGACGATGTCCGGTGTCTGAGCACCGAACACCTGATAGCCGATGAAGCCGTCCCGGCTCTCTACGTATCTGGTTTGAGGGCGGCTCACCGGAGACGACATGCCGTCAAGATATCGGCCACGAGAAGGAGTCGGTACTCTGGGCTGGCAGTGAAGATGTTGACCAGGGCCGGTAGGGCTGCGATTTTCGACCGGCGCGCATTCACCGAGGCTTTCTTCGACGACGATGCCATGGCCGACGGGGCCCTCATCGTGGCCCTCGTCGGCGCGGTCACGTATCTCGGGGCTCTTGTCTGGTTCGGAGTATTGGGAGCCTTCGACATCGTCGTCCTCATCCGGGCTCTCGTCTACTCCGTCGCCTCCTGGCTGATCCTCGGCTTTGCCACATGGTTCGCAGCCACCCGGCTGTTCGGGGCGACGAATCGCTATCAGACTCTCATCGCCATGCAGGGGCTGGCCGCACTACCACTGGTCCTGGAGCTATTCGGTTCGCCGGTCTCCTGGCTCGGCGTGGTTTGGTATCTGGCGGTGCTCGTGCTCGCCACCAAGGAGGCAACCGAGCTCGACTACAAGTTCGCCGGCGTCTCGGTCCTGATCGGTTTCGCTGTGGCGGCCGTGGTCCGTCTCCTCCTCGGCGCCTCTTTCGGTCTCTTCTCCAGCGTCCTCGTCTAGTGCCGCACTGATGCCGGTCTACCGGCTCGATCTCGCCTACGACGGGTCCGGGTTCCGGGGTTATGCCCGCCAGAGAGGTCAACGCACCATCCAGGGCGAGCTGGAGCAGGCGCTGGCCACGTATCTGAAGACCGAAGTGGCCACTTCGGTGGCGGGCCGCACGGACGCCGGCGTCCACGCCGAGGGTCAGGTGGTCTCGTTCGCCCACGATGACGAGCTGGAGACGGAATGGTTCCGCCGGGGCTTGGATGGTTTGCTCGGGCCCGAGATCTCGGTGCGAAGCGTCATTCAGGTGCCTGACGATTTCAACGCCCGGTTCTCGGCGACCTGGCGCCGTTACCGCTACCTGATCGACATGAGTCTGTCGGCTGATCCGCTGACCCGTGGCTTCGTCTGGCACGTGGGTCGTTCCCTGGATGTGGCTGCGATGTCGCGTGCCGCCAAGGCCTTCGTCGGTGAGCACGACTTCTCGTCCTTTTGTCGATCGGTCGAGGGGAAGAGCAACGTCCGCCGGGTGTCGGAACTCACCCTCGTCGAGGATGACCAGAGGCTGACGACGTGGGTGCAGGCCAACGCCTTCTGTCACCAGATGGTCCGCTCGATCATGGGGTATCTCTACGATGTCGGCCGCGGGTTCAGTGACGGTGCGCTCGTCGAGGAGGTGATCGCCTCGGGCGACCGGAGCCGGGTGGCGTCAGTTGCTCCCCCTCACGCTCTGACGTTGTGGGCCGTCGGCTACGAGTGACCCCTACTCCACACTTGGAGACCTCGACCAATTGGCCTTATGCCAGCGCTGCGAATAGCATGTGGGCTGCTTCCTCCCTGAAGCCGTTTCCCCAAACGCTCCGCGTGCTTTCAACGTGCGAGGACTCCCAAACCATGACCATGAACAAGACCTTTTCGCCCAAGCCGGGTGACATCGAGCGCTCGTGGCATCTCGTCGATGCCACCGACCTTCCGCTCGGGCGGCTGGCCTCTGAGGTTGCCCAGGTGCTGCGGGGCAAGCACAAGCCGACATACGCGCCTCACGTCGACACCGGCGACTTCGTAGTCGTCGTCAATGCCGACAAGGTCGCCGTGACCTCCGGTAAGAGCAAGTCGAAGATCTACTACCGCCATTCCGGCTACCCGGGTGGGATCAAAGCAGAGACCTTCGATTCGCTGCTCGAGCGTAGGCCCCAGGCCGTCGTGGAGCGGGCGGTGCGGGGCATGCTCCCCAAGAACAAGCTGGGCCGCCAGATGGCCCGCAAACTGAAGGTCTACGCCGGGCCCGATCATCCTCATGAGGCCCAGGGCCCCCAGCCGCTCGATCTCAACATCCGAAAGGTTGAAGTCTGATGTCGAAGCCACTCATCCAGACCACCGGGCGTCGCAAGGAGTCGGTAGCCCGTGTTCGTTTCCGCGACGGTTCCGGACAGGTCACCCTCAACGGCAAGCCACTCGAGGCCTACTTCCCGACGATGGCCATCCGGATGCGGGTGATGGAGCCTTTCAGCCTCACCCAGACTCAGGGCCGCTACGACATCGACGCCAGTCTCGATGGTGGTGGGACCACCGGCCAGGCAGACGCACTTCGTCTTGGCATTTCCCGAGCCCTTGCCGAACTCGACCCCGAGCTTCGGGCCACGCTGAAGAAGGCCGGCATGCTCACCCGTGACTCCCGCGTCGTCGAGTCCAAGAAGTACGGCCTGCGCAAGGCCCGTCGGGCCCCCCAGTACACCAAGCGCTAGATCCGATGGACCTTCGTCGTCTCCTCGACGATGGCAAACCGATTTTCGGGACCGACGGCGTCCGTGGTGTCGCCGGGTCGGAGCTCACCGCCGAGCTCGCCATGGACATCGGTCGTGCCGCCGGCTCCTATCTGCGAGGCGGACCTGTGCTGGTGGGACGGGACACCCGCCGCTCTGGCTCCATGCTCTCCTCGGCGTTCCAGTCTGGTCTGCACTCGGTTGGCGTAGACACCGTCGATGTCGGTGTCCTGCCCAGTGGCGGCATCTCCTATCTCACGGCCAACACCGGGGCGACGATGGGCGCCATCGTGTCGGCGTCGCACAACCCGGCCGAGGACAACGGCATCAAGTTGCTCGCGTCTCGGGGCACCAAGCTTCCCGATGAGGTCGAGCGGGAGCTGGAGGATCGCATGCGCTCGTCGAGCCGGCAGGTCGCAGTTGGCTCCGGCATCGGTTTTCGCCGTGAGAACCCGGAGGGTTACGAGCAGTATCTCGGTCAT
>DASUUP010000394.1:0-5698 GCA_036373995.1 Acidimicrobiia bacterium | reverse complement strand
CGGTCTCGGCGAGCTTGGCCTTCCCGGTGAGCTCGACCGAGTCGGCGAGCGCCTTCTCGTGAGCCTCGACGGTGCTTCGAGCCGCCTGGAGCGCGGTCGCCACCTGAACCGCGAATGGCTCCACCACCGGTATGTCGTGGGACTCGAGCACGCCGGCGAGCTCCTTACGAGCCACCTCGGCAAGGGACTCGGCCTTCTCGATCCCCTCTCGGGCGGCTTCCAATCGGGGGCGAAGCTGCTCGAGTTGGTCGGCCCGCCATGCCAGCAGCTCCTTCCACTGGACTATCACGTCGTCGCTCTCGGAGAGTGGTGGCTCCAGGTCAGCCACGGCGAGCTGGGACTCGGTGAGTCTCCTTCCGATGCGGCGTGAGGCTTCGGCGAGGTCTTCGACACGCGTCCTGGCTGCCTTCGCCTCCTTCTCATGCAGCGCCCGGCTCTCCCGAGCCTGGGCCAGCTCCTCGTGCAACCGGGCCAGCTCCTCGGCGAGAGTCTCGGCCTCCTCAGTGGAGGGGACGTCGGCCAGATCGGCCAGAAGGGAGTCCCTTTGCTTCTCGACCTCGGTTCGTGCCGTCTCCAGCGTGGTGACTGCGGCCCGAGCCGCGTCGACCTCGTCCTGAAGCGAGCTGAGTCGCTCGCTGCTTCGCATCACTTCCCTCTCGAGATCCACGACTTCCGGCAGATCGCGTGTCTCGGGTGGCTCTGCGACTACCTGGGCACAGACGGGACATGGCTTACCCATGACGAGTGCGCCTGCCAGGGTGTGAGCGGCATGCTCCTGCCGGGCGGAAGCCAGGTCGTCGCGCGCTGTCTCCAACCCGGTCTTCGCTTCGTCTAGTTGCACGAGCTTGGCGTCCAGACTCTGACGGGCGTCCGCCATCGGTTCGTCGTTGAGGCGCTCATCGAGCTGGCTCAACCGCTCCCGCAGACGGGCCCAAGAGCCGAGCTGTTCGCTGGTGGGAAGCTCACCGATCGAAGCCTCCAGCTGGATGGTGGCCTTCTTGGCGGCTTCGACCGCCTCGTCAGCGTCCGCCATCTCCTCGCGGGCAGCCACGGTCAGGGAGTCGAGCTCTTCGAGCCGGTCCGGAGGAGAAATCGAGTCGAGGCGTTCGACCGCTCCGGCGATCCTCTCTGCGTCGGACCTGGAGGCGATGACCTCGTGGTCGAGCGCAGCCAGCTTCTTCTCCTGTTCGGTGATGCTCCCGGCGAGACTCTCCAGCGAATCGCGCCGCTCAACCGCGGTTGCCGCGGTCTCATCGTCGGGTATGTCGAGTGTCTCGAGGGCGCGCAGCGCCGACTCGGCGCGGTCAGCTGCAACGGCGCCACGAGTGCGGGCGAGCTCGCGCATCGTCGTGTACACGTCGAGACCGAGGAGGTTGCGCAAGAGACCTTGTCGCTCCGACTTCGTCGCGGTGAGGAAGCGAGCGAAATCGCCCTGGGGTAGGACGACGGTTCTGGTGAAGTCGTCGAACCTGAGACGTAGGAGGTCTTCGACGGCCACGGTCACGTTGTCGGCGCCATCGGCGATCACCCGGTCGCCCTCCTGCAGCCTCGCCTCTTTCACCGTGGCGCCGCCACTGGGCGTGCGGGTAGCAAGACGGGCGGCCGTGTACACGGTCCCGCCGACCTCGAAGTCGAGCCTGACCCTGGCCCGGTCGGCCCCGGCGCTGATCGCGGGCGCCACGGCGTTTCCTCCCAGGCGCGGGACCCTCCCGTACAGGGCGAAGATCACGGCATCGATGAGGCTCGATTTCCCCGATCCGGTGGGACCGGCGAGAGAGAAGAAGTCGACCCCCTCGAAATCGACGTCGACCATCTCGCGATAGGCGGAGAATCCTTCGACCTCGATCCGAACCGGTCTCATACCTGGGCCTCGTCCAACAGCTCGGCGAACAGGGATTCGACCTTGGGGTCCCTGGCGTCGCGGTCGGCGAGGTACTTCGAGAAGGCATCGACCGGGTCCAGCCCCTGGCGAGGCTGCACCTCGTCGGAGCGACGTTGTTCCGGGCTCTCCAGCACGACCTCCACGGCGTTGAGGATCGCGGTGCGCACCTCGTCGGCCAGCCCGACCCGGGCGCTCTCTTGGAGGACGACGCGGACGTAGGCGTCACCGACGCCGTCGGCCCGCTCGAGCACCTGACCCAGCGTGCCGGTCATCGATATCAGCCGCCGTCCCGACGTCAGAGGCAGCTCTTCGACCGACGCCGGACGTCCCGGCTCGGCCTTGACCAGGAGCGCCCCTTTCTGGTCGTTGACTTCCCCGAAATCGAGTTGGAGCGGCGAACCCGAATACCACACGGCGGATGAATGCGGCATCTTCTGCTGTCGGTGGAGGTGGCCGAGGGCGACATAGGACAGGTGCCCCGGGAAGAGATTGCTGGGCACGGCGTAGCCGAATATGTGGGCGGTGCGCTCCCCACCACCGGCCAGGGCGCCGTAGACCGTGAGATGACTCACGAGGAGATTGACGGTGTCGGCGGTCATCTCCGACGTGAGGGCACCGACCACTCTGCGCATCCGCTCCTCGTACTGGCCGGCGTGCTGGTCGGGGTCCGAGCCCATGATGTCTTCGGCCTTGACTATCCCCCTCTGGGAGACGAAGGGCAGCATCCCGACCTTCACCCCCAGGTCGGCCAGGTGGACCACTCCCCCATCGTCGGGGGACCGCGGCACACCAACGACGGTGACTCCGGCCCGCTCCAGAAGCGGGGCCACGGCATCGAGCCGCGCCGGGTTGTCGTGGTTTCCCGCCACCACCAGGACCGGCGAAATCTCCGACAGATCGAGCAAGGCCCTCCACACGATCTCTTCGGCAGTGGGTGTCGGGGCGGCGGTGTCGAATACGTCACCGGCGACGAGGGTCAGGTCGACATCTTGCTCACCGGCGAGACCAACCAGCTCGGCCAGGACGGCTCGATGCTCTTCAGAGCGGTCGCGCCCCCTGATCCGGCGGCCGACATGCCAATCGGATGTGTGCAAGACCTTCACGATGAAGATCGTAGGAACGGGGTACGACAGATTCGCGGAGCGTTCGATGTGGGATGAGGCCCGCTCTCATCCCGAAGTTCGTCGTCTCTGGGCGGGCGCATCCTCGACATGGGTGCGCACGTGATGGAACCGGCAGAGCAGGACGCCGTTGTCGACCGTGGTAGGCCCACCGTCGACCCAATGGTCGAGATGGTGGATGTCGGTCCACTTGGCCGGTCGTTCGCAGTCTCGCCATGTGCAGGTCCGGTCCCTGGCCACGATGGCCCGGCGCTGAGCGGTGGTCCAGACCCTGGTCTTGCGGCCGGAATCCAACACCTCGGAATCCGGGCCGAGAACGATGCGGCAGATCGATGAGTCGCAGGCGATGAGCCGGATCACCTCGACGTCCACGATCGAGCCGGTATCCACGGTCTCATGGGTGCCGCCGGCAATGCCCAGAAGCCCATCGAGGTCGGCGAGCAGGTGGATCTGCGGTCGCTCTCCGCCGACATGGGTCTCGTTCACGTGTGTGAGATGACAATTCGCCATCTCTTCCAGAGCGTCGTGCCGCCTCTGTCTCGTCGTCCGAGTGTCGTCGGGGGTCGGTGGCGGAAGGTGCGCCGACAGGGCAGCCTCCAAGGCCTCACCGGCCAGCTGGGTCATCCAGCCATCGATACGCCGCATCCCGTTGATGGTCGGTGACAAGGACAAACCACGACGGATCATCTGCGATTGGAGATCGAGATCGCCGGGGCCGTCAATCGATTGCCGCCAGTACTCGAGGGCGCGCCCCGTTTCACGAACCGACAAGGGCCCGACGATCTCGACCAGCCTCTCCTCGGCTTCGGGATACTCATCGGGTACCGCTTCGGCGACTCGAAACAGATGGCCGGCCTGGTCAGGGGAGATCCGCCCATCCGACCAGGCGGCAAAGGCACCTGGGGCGGTGAGTCTGGATTTGACTCGGGTCGCGAACCGTCGAGCCCGACCTGCGGTCATACGGCCCACATCAATCAGGTACGAAGTGATCGAAGGGAACCCGAGCTCTCTGAGGCCGCCGCTGGATTCGAGGACGGCCGCTTTCTCGGCGACGAGCACCTTCAGCTGGTCCATGCCCGACAGAGCTCGACGATGTCGGAGTTCAACTCGGCTGCCGACAACGATCGATTGTCGACCGTCTTCAACTCGTCGAGCAGGGAACGAAGCTCGCTCATCTCTTCCCCTTCATGCCATAGAACGTACAACCCGGCTATGACAAGAAATCTGGTCTATCAACCCCGCCTGAACATCAATCTACGAGGCGGGTGTGATAGGAAACTTGCCAACGCCAATCGTGGGGCGTGTCCCGTCGACAGTGGTAGGCCCTAGAGATCCTCGAACGGGTCGTCGGGGCCCTCGTACCGGGCCGGCGGCACCGCCTCGGAAGCCCTCGTCGCCCATGCCGGGAACGGGAACTCGAGCACCAGGGGAACCGGCAGCTCAGGCTGGTTGAGGATCATGGTGCCCGGCTTGACGATCGTCGCCCGTTGTCGGTGTGGCCCCGGAAGAAAGCCGTACTCCTCCCGCGATGCCTCGGCCGAGTCGAGCCGGCCCACGACGCGAATCGAAGAGTTGGCGATGATGCGACGCTCCACCTCGGAGGCGGTCTGTTGGGCTCCGATGAGAATCACCCCCAGCGACCGGCCACGCTCGGCGATATCCAACAACACCTCCTTGATCGGGCTGGAGCCTTCCCTGGGGGCGTACTTGTTGAGCTCGTCGAGCACGACCATCAGCAACTCGTCGCTCTGGCCCGCACGCTCCTTGTCCTCGAAGGCGCGCTTCAACGTGACACCGACGACGAACCGCTTCGCCCGGTCGTTCAGGTTGTGCAGGTCGACCACCGTCACCTGGTGCTGGAGGCTGATGCGATGTCGCTCCGGATCGGCCACATCGGATCGGATGAGCCGGCCGAGATGTCGCACAGACGCCTGGAGCCTTCGCACGAAGGCGTTGATGGTGCCGGTGCCCATCGCCGGTCCCGCCCATCGGTGACGATGGTCCTCACTCTGAACACGTTCGGTGATGAGATCGGCCAGCTCCCGGAAAGTCCGCACCTTGACCCCATCGATCAGGGCAGCGCCGGTCTCGGTGGCCTCGGCATGTCTGAGCTGAGCCATCACGTTGTAGACGACGGTGGTGTATTGAGCCCGATCGTCCTCGGCATCGGCGAAGAGGAACGGGAGCAAGTCCTCGGAGCAGAACTCATAGATGCTCCAGAAGAAAGACGTGACGTCCGAGCGCGAGGCCACATCGGCCGTGGCCCGGGAGTCGTCGAGACGGGGCGGGGCGAATAGACCCACCGAGTCGAACGGGGTGCTCGGGAGACCCAGGTCGGCGTACCGCTTGCGTTGCTCGTCGTCGAGGCGGTTGTTGACCCGGTCGAGATGCATCAGGTCCTCGCCTTTGACGTTGAACACCAACGCCTTCGTGTTGACGGCTGCTTTCCCGAGCACGTCGGAGGTGAAAAGTGAATGGAGGAGGAAGGTCGCGTAGCTGGTCTTGGTTGCCACACCGGAGATGCCGGAGATGTTCACATGCGCACCGCGCTCACCGTTTATGAACTCGAAGTTGACCCAGAGTGGCTCGCCGTTGCGCGCCAGCCCTACGGGTACCTTGCGCTCCATGCGGTCGAAGAACAGCGCCCGGTCCCGCTCCTCGTCCTCGGCGATGCGGACCTCCTGGCCGGGACGGG
>DASUUP010000393.1:0-10422 GCA_036373995.1 Acidimicrobiia bacterium | reverse complement strand
AGGCCATTCTTCGATGATTGCCCGGGCCGAGAGACACGGTCCCGGTTTCAAGACCGTCTCGTTCGACCGCTCGGACACCCCTCCGTTCGCTCAACCCTGCTGCGGCTGCACATCGCCTCGATGCATGGGGCTGATCGATATTGACTCGTGCTCGAACGCTGCGTTGGAGCCCGTCCGTGCGGGGTTTGGCTCTTCATCCACTAGGTTTGATGTCATGAGCAACCCCAGCGACCCCCGACACCTGAGGCCAATCGAGAGACGGGTGCTCGACATGCACGACGGCGACGTCCCTCTCGATGAGATCGCCGCTCGCATCAACAAGACGCCTGAGTTCGTGGAACGGCTCATCGGATGGACCCAGATCCCGCGAAACGGGGAACGGGCGGAGCGCGATCTCACACCCAAGGAACGCAGAGTTCTCGACATGCGAGCCGACGGTGAGTCTCACGCCGAGATCGCCTCCAAATTCAAAAAGACCGAGCGCTATATCCGCCAGGTCGAGGGTCTTGCGCACTTCAAGGAAGGCCTTCGGCTGTTGTCTCGAGCCTGACGGGGAACAGTTTCACAGCACTCGCCAGCGGGTAATCGAGTCTCAGTAGTACTGGAGGTTCGAAATGCGAAGATTTCTGAAGGCCGTCGGGTTGGTCTCGCTCGCCAGCCTTATCACCTATCTTCTCGATCCCGATCGAGGCCGTGCTCGACGCGCTCGTCTTGCCGACCAGCTGGCAGCCAAAGGACGTGATGTCTCCGACGCGGTTTCCGCCAAGGCCAGATACCAAAAAGGCGTGGTCGAGGGGGTGGCTCACGAGGTGGCGACCGCGTTCGCCGAGGAGGCAGTCTACGACGACGCCACGCTCCTGCAGAAGGTCCGGAGCGAGGCAATGGGGCCGTCGGGCGTCGACACAGACCACGTCGAGGTCGACATACGCGACGGCAACGTCCGCCTCACCGGGGCGGTGTCCGATGCCGCGGCTCGTCGACGTCTCGTCGACTTCGTCGGCAAGGTCGACGGCGTCCGAGGAATCAACGACACGCTGACCACCACTTCCTGACCGAACAGTCCGGAGCACTCGTGAGCCCTTGGGGGCCACGCGACGGATTGCATCCGCTTGGAGTTTCCGCAGGAAACTCCCGTAAGCGTTGGCCCTCAGGGCCAACGCGACGCGGAGGGGGTGGGATTCGAACCCACGAGGAGGCGTCAGCCCCCTACGGCATTTCGAGTGCCGCGCACTAGACCGGACTATGCGACCCCTCCATATTGACTTGTGCATCGAAGCCGTTTGTATCGGCCTGCAGTCTCGGAGCGAAACTGCTGGGTGGCCGAATCTCATCCGGCACACGCGGAGGGAGAGGGATTTGAACCCTCGAGGGGGCGCAAACCCCCAACGGCATTTCCAGTGCCGCGCACTAGGCCAGACTATGCGATCCCTCCGGGAGTCCTGTCTGGAAGAACAGGTTCCGTCCGACCCGACGGAGCCATGAAGGATAATGCCGGTCCGTGACTGATCCCATTTCGTACGAGGCGCCCATGCGACGAGCCCTCGAGCTCGCCGCGGCAGCCGGTGATGCCGGCGATGTACCTGTTGGTGCCGTGTTGTTGGACGCTTCGGGAGAGATCGTCGTTTCTGACCGCAATCGCCGTGAGGAGTTACGAGACCCCACAGCTCATGCCGAGATGTTGGTGCTGTCGACGCGAGCCAGAGAGATCGGCGACTGGCGGCTCTCGGGCCACACGCTCGTGGTCACGCTCGAGCCCTGCCCGATGTGTGCCGGCGCCGCCGTCTGGTCACGCCTCGACCGAATCGTCTACGGCTCGGCCGACCCGAAAGCCGGGGCGGCGTGGTCGCTCTACAACATCCCTCAGGACAGACGTCTGAATCATCGGGTCGATCTCGTCGACGGAGTCCTGTCCGAGGAGACCAGCCGACTGCTCGCCGACTTCTTCGCAGCCGCCCGACTCCGGGACTGACCCAAAGCAAGTCGTTTGCCCTGGTCCGGGGAGGGGTAAGTCCTCGTCGAGAGGACTCGACGATGGGACACGAACAACACACGGTGACCGTCTTCGCCCCGGTCCTCTACCTGACCGTGACGGTGGAACAGGATTCAGCCGGCGAGGATGAGGTTCACATACATCCCGGTGGCCAAGGCTTCTGGATAGCCCGGATGCTCAAGCATCTCGACGAGCGCCCTCTCCTCTGTGGGCCGCTCGGCGGTGAGGCGGGCAAAGTGTTCCTCGGCCTTCTGGCGCAATTCGGCATGGACGTAAGTGCCATCGAGATCGCTCACAGCTCACAGACGATCATCCAGGACCGCAGGTCGGGCGATCGGGAGATACTGGCGGAGCCGCCACCGGTGCATCTCGCCCGCCATGAGGTCGATGATGTCTATGGCCGCTTCCTCGACCGCGCCCTCGCCTCCTCCGTATGCGTGGTCACGGGGCAATCACAACCCATCTTCCCGACCGAGTCCTATCGCAGGCTCGGGCACGACCTGGCCTCAGCAGAGGTGGAGGTCGTCGCCGACCTCCACGGCCCCGAGCTGAAGTCGCTTCTCGATGGTGGCCCTATCGACGTGCTCAAGGTGAGCGACGAGGACCTAACGAAAGATGGGCTGCTGGAGACACCCGATGCTCGGGAGGAAGATGCCCTCGCCGCCATAGACCGACTCATCGCAGCCGGAGCGAGATCAGTGGTCCTTTCACGCCAAGACAATCCGGCACTGGCACGAAAAGACGACACCGTCTACGTGGCCCGGGCCCCGAAACTGGAGCCAGCCGACCACCGCGGAGCCGGAGACTCGATGACCGCCGGCCTGACCGCCGGACTGCGACGCGATCTCGACTTCGAGGACATGATCCGCCTCGCCTCTGCAGCAGGCGCCGCAAACGTGACTCGGCGCGGTCTGGGCAGTGCGGACGAGGGTCTGATTCCCGGTCTCATGGAACGGGTCGAAGTCGAGCAGCGAAGGGGTGTTGTCGCATGACGGCGCGTCCCCGGGTCCTGGTCACCAACGACGACGGAATCGAGTCCGCCGGCCTCCGCGCTCTGGCCCGGTCACTCTCGGAGGACTTCGAGGTCATCGTCGCAGCCCCCGCCGCCGACATGTCCGGAACGGGCACCGGCATCGGGCGGTTCGACCCGTCTGTAGGAGTCGAGCTCACCCCGATCGCCCTCGACTACGCCGACCAGGGCTTCAGCGTGGACGGGCCACCCGGGCTCGCTGTCACGGCAGCAGCTTTGGGTGCATTCGGAGACATGCCCGATCTCGTGTTCTCGGGCATCAATGCCGGCATCAACACCGGACACTCCATCATCCACTCCGGGACCGTCGGAGCCGTGCTGACCGCTCGCACGTTCAGTATGAGAGGCGTCGCAATCAGCCTCGACCAGTCGGATCCGTGGCACTGGGAGACTGCGGCACAGTTGGCACCGGGCGCGGCCGAGTGGATGTGCAGACGCAAAGAGGGGCCCCACGTGCTCAACATCAACGTCCCCGGTCTTCCGCTCGAAGACGTGCGTGGTGTTCACTGGGCCGACCTCGACGAGTTCGGGTACTTCCGAGTTGCCACGGCCGATCCCGAGGCGGGGCGTCTCCAATTCGTGGTCGGACCCGGAACGGAACGATCGGACCCTGGCTGTGACACCGTGCTCTGCGGTGAGGGCTACGTGACTCTGACACCACTCCACACCGTGGAGCCCTCTCCGTTCCCAGCCGTCGCGGCGAGCGCCGTCGTCGATCTTCCAGTGCCGGTTTCGAGTTGAGGGCTGTGGGGTATGGGTGCGGATGGCCATGACCGCTCCAATGATCTTCTCCGAACGTCCGGGCTTCACCCATGTAGGCGGGTTGCCAACCGACATCGGCCCGGTCGTCGCTCGGCTCGATGGCTCGCGCAACAGCTTCATGGCTTTGAGAGCCGCCGTCGGCCACGCGATGACTCGCACCTGCGAGATGGTCGTACTCGACGAAACTGGAGAACCGGGCTTTCCCTTCTCAGCAGATGTGATCGACGAGCGGGAACGCTCGGTGGCGGCGGGAATCCTCGGTAACAACCACGTTTCGCGTTTGCGGGTGGAGAGCCCGGGGCTCGGCGAAGCGATAAGACGCAGCGTCGATCTCAATGCCTCTCTTCTCGTGCTGAACGCCGACGACGTGGCTCGGGCGATGGCGACACCCGACATCCTGGCCGCCCTGCTCGACACTCCTTGCGACGTGCTGATGCTGGCACCCGGCACAATGCGCAACCCGGGCTAGACGATCTCCTCGGCGATGATGGATCTCGGGTCGATCCGCCGATCCCATACCCGGTAAGCCATCGAGCCGACGATCAGGGTGCCAGACACCACCCCGAAGGCCACCAGGTAATCGAACCCGTCGATGAGAAAGCCGACTGCGGGCGCTCCGATCAGAAGGGCGATATCGAATATCGACGTGAATGTGGCCATTGCGGAGCCCCGCTCGCTGACCCTTGCCCGGTTCACGACCTCACTGGACAAGAGAGGGAAGGCCGCGCCGTGTGCCGTGCCGGTGATAACACCGGCCAGCACCAGCAGGGGCACATCCTGAGCGATCGCCATGAAGCCGACACCAGCGCCGTAGGCGGCCAGGGACCCGACTAGAAGTGGCCGGTGCGGGAGACGGTCGTAGAGCGACCCACCAACGATTCGGGTGAGCGCCGCCGAGACCCCATAGACGGCGAAGAAGAGGCCTGCTGTGCCGACATCTCTTGCATCGACGAACGTCCGAGTGAACGTGAACAGAGATTCGAGGCCCACCGTGAAGAGGAGGGTCGCCAACCAGAGTGGGAGCAGATTGCGCTGAGCCAGCGCAGCCCAGAACGACCGGCGTGGCTGATGACCACGCACCGGCAGCACAGGTAACGCCCACACGACCAACCAGGAGAGAAAAGAAACACTGGCCGCGCTCACGAACAGGCCCGTGAACCCAACTTCAGCGATGATGACGTCGCCGGCAAACCCGCCAGCAGCGATCGGGATGAGCCCGGAGAGACCGAAGATGGCCAGACCCTGGGTCCGTCGCTCCAACGGAATGGAGTCGGCGCCGTATGTGAGCATCGTCGTGAAGAGAGCGACCTGTGCCGTTCGCTGCATGAGGAACAGCACCCACAACCACGGTCCCCAGACTTCGGTGGTGGCGAGACCGAGAAGAACCACGATGTTGGCAAGGGCAGCGACGAGCAGGACTGTCCGACGATGGGTCAGGTCGAGGATCCGACCAAGCAGCGGGCGGAACGACAGCGACAGCAGGGCACTCGCCGAGAAGAGGACCCCGATGACGCCCTCTGAGGCGCCCAGATCGCTGAAATAGCCCGGCACGTGCACGAGCAGCGCATAAGAGAGCTCTTCGAGGATCGCGGCTGTGAAGAGCCGTGGGAAGTATCGGCCAAAACGGTGAGTGGGAGTGAGAATCCCGGCAAGGTAACAGTGGCCTCGCGATGGGCCCACTCGCCGTCACCGGGTTGGGATGGGGTCAGGTGGCCGGTAGCCTCAAGGCTGATCGTGTAAGCGGGGCGCTAGGGGTGCCCTGTACCCGAAACCCTCTTCATGCGGGGCTGAATTCCCCGCCCGAGGGCCACGACGCGTCGGGGCGCACAGCCCGTGACGGCGGCGACGGGGTGATGACAATTGGGTCCTGCGCGGCGGGACGCCACGAATCGGGTCAGGTCCGGAAGGAAGCAGCCCTAAGTGGACGGTCCTGGGTGCTGCAGGGTCGCCTGGTTCGAGCCTGCGACCGACGTCGACGACGCCCACCGTGTCTCGAAGGCGGGGTCACGATCTCGCCCTCCTTCCCCGAACCCGGGGTTGCTCGAGCCGGATATGGCGGGAATCCGCTCTTCTTCCGGCTCATTCAGGCTCTTATGCGGCCTCCGGCTCACGGGCGTCTGCCGACGAGACTTTGCGGAGCCTGACCCCGTAAACGAAGCCGAACACGCCGCTCCTCCAGACCGACTCCAGGGTCAATGCCCGACCTGCGTACAACTCCTCCGGCTGAGGGAGGGAGTCGAGGCTCTTGTGGAGATACCAGTACTCGCCGGGAGCCCCGGCGAAGAGCAGACCCACGAGCGGGAGACCGATCGCTGTGCCGACGCGGTGCAGCCACCGCAACACCGGGTTGGTCGGCCGCCCGAGGTCCACGATCACCGCGGCGGCTCCCGGCCTGAGCACCCGCTCGATCTCCGAGAGCGTGTCGTCGACCGATGTGAGGTTGCGAAAGACGAACCCGCTGAACACTCCGTCGAGTGACTCATCTGCCAGCGGCAGGCGCTCACCGACTCCCACGATC
The DNA here is from genome assembly GCA_036373995.1 of Acidimicrobiia bacterium. Taxonomy (GTDB): domain Bacteria; phylum Actinomycetota; class Acidimicrobiia; order Spongiisociales; family ZC4RG35; genus JANQRA01. The sequence goes on along the minus strand of DASUUP010000393.1, from coordinate 4,122 downwards.
CGGGCCGACACCGGGCTCAGCGCCAGCATCTCGATCACGGGGTCGAGCCCAATGACAGTGCGAGGCCCGAAATCGGTGTCGCCGGTCCCACTGCCGAGATCGAGGACCGTCCCCGGTGCCAGCATGTCGACTCCAACGGCGCGCCAACTGCGTTCCTGGCCGAATGACAGAATCCGGTTGATGCGGTCGTAGCGTTTGGCGATCCGAGCGAAGATCGGGTCGGAGACCTCGCTCACGGCTCGATGATGTCGAATCCGGCGTACTTGCGAATCGCTTCCGGAATCACGACGCTCCCGTCAGGCTGTTGGTGGTTCTCCAGAATGGCGAGGATGGTGCGGCCGACGGCACAAGCCGTCCCGTTCAGGGTGTGCGCCAGAGTGTTTCCGCTCTCCTCTCGAAAGCGAACCTTGAGGCGGCGCGCCTGATAGTCAGTCGTGTTCGAGCACGAAGTGATCTCACGAAATGCCTGCTCCCCGGGAAACCATGCCTCGATGTCGTACTTCTTGGCGGCACTCGCACCCAGGTCGCCGGCAGCCACGTTGACCACGCGATAGGGCACCTCGAGCTGCTGCACCAACTGCTCCTCCACGTCGAGAAGTCGGTCGTGCTCGTCTTTGGAGGCGTCCGGAGTCGTGAAGACGAACATCTCAACCTTGTCGAACTGGTGAACCCGAAAGATGCCGGCCGTGTCCTTTCCGTAGGTGCCGGCCTCCCGGCGAAAGCACGTGGAGAACCCCGCATAGCGAAGGGGGAGTCCGTCGGGCTCGAGGATCTCGTCCCCGTGATAGGCGGCCAGTGGCACCTCGCTGGTCCCGACGAGGAACAGCTCGTCCTTCGGAATCTCATAGACCTGTTCTCGGGCCTCGGGGAAGAATCCCGTCCCTTCCAAGGCGTGCTCGCGCACCAGTACCGGCGGGATCATTGGGGTGAATCCCGCGTCCGCCAGGTGATCCATCGCCCATCGCACCAGCGACAGCTCGAGCAGCGCCCCCTTCCCCTTGAGATACCCGAACCTGCTGCCTGAGACCTTGGCGGCACGCTCGGTGTCGATGATGTCCAGCGCCTCGCCAAGCGTGGCGTGATCCGTGCCCTCGGTCCCGGCGTCGCCGTGATGTTTGATGGCGACGTTGTCCTCGTCCGTATAGCCGTCGGCCGCGGTCGGATCGACCAGATTGGGGATTTCGAGCCATGCGAGTCGAAAGCGCTCGGCGAGTTCGTCGGCTCGGGCAGTCGCCTCCTTCACCGCGTTGGCGAGGCCCGATACCTCTTCGATCGCCTTCTGCTTCGCCTCACCTGTGAGAGTCGCTATCTCCTTCCCCGCTTCTTTTTGACGAGAACGAAGCCGTTCGGCTTCCTGGAGAGCAGATCTGTGCTCGGCTTCGAGACCGACCAGGACGTCGAGGTCGACTTCCATGCCGCGGCGGCGCAACGACTCCGCCACGGCATCAGGGTCTTCGCGAAGGATTCTTGGATCGAGCATGGATCGCTCGATGCTACCGACAGCAGCCGGATTGCCCCATCCGGCACGAACATGAGCGGATTCCCGCCATATCCGGCGCGAGCAACCCCGGGTTCGCAGATGTCAGGCCGCGTTGACGATGAACTCGGTGGTCTGGGTGTTGTCGGACGGGTCGGAGTCAGGGCCGCTCACGATCAGCTCGCCCTTGATCGTGTAGGTGATCTCCGGTGCCACTGGCATCGGGTCGAACTCGATGGTGATCTGCCCGCTGGGCTGCAGCGAAGGCACGACCGCCGTGGCGCGGACCGGCACCTCTTCCTCGCCGGCCAACAACTCCAGGCTCAAAGTCTCCGGCGGGCTCTCGACATTCCCGATGTTGGTCACGACCACCGAGAAGACGAGAGTCTCGGTGAACGGGACAACGACCTGATCTTCCACGCTGACCTCCCAGTCGGGCTCGGCCAGTAACTGACTCACCATCAGGCCGGGGAGGAGGCCGAGATTGTTCGTCGATGCTCGGGCGGCGGCGACATACGTCCCGGCCAGGCTGGCCAGCCCGCCGCTTTCCGCAGGAAACATGTTGACGTCGATCAATGGTGTCACCGGCTCGGGCACCTCCTCGCGCACGACCTCCGAGCGAAGATCGTCGAAGAGATTGTCTCCGGCGCGGAGATCGGCAAGGCCATCTCCGACCTGATTGGCAACAGTCGCGTCGTCAGGCTGGTCGGCGGCCTGGAGGATCGCGGTCGACAGCGTCTCCACCCCCGAGTCCCACGCCTCGACTGCTTGTCGATACAGAGACCAGACCGGGATCAGAGACTCCACCGGTGGCTCACTCCCGACGAACGCAAGGGCTACTGCCAGGTCATTGGACACGCCGTCCATGACGGTCGTGAACTCCTCGCGCCCGATCTCACGGAGCCGGGGCATCATCTCCCTGATCGCAGCCCCACTCCTGGCGAGCTCGGTCCCCTGCGCCTTGATCTCGTCGAGATAGTCGAGTTCGGTGCGCGTCTCCTCGCCCGCTGCGGTTACAACCACGGCGACGATGAGGGCAACGGTGATGAGAAGCGGCAATAGGAGGCGTCCCACCACCCGCCGTCTCGACTTGGCTGGTGGATCGAAGACCACGGTGGGCGAGGGGGGACTTGAACCCCCACGATCTTGCGATCACAGGAACCTGAATCCTGCGCGTCTGCCAATTCCGCCACTCGCCCGCGGTATCCCGCGGCAATCCGATGGATTCGGATTGCTTGGAGCATCTGCAACTCTGACGGGATGGTATCCCGCGGAAGGGGAAATCGTACCGTCGACCACCTCCTTCCGGAAGTCGGATGGGCTCGTCTCGGCCCTAACCTTCCACGAAGTGAACGTTGTCAGGAGCCTGGAACGACGTCTCGAACGCCTTCTCGAAGGTGTCGCCGGACGGGTGTTCTCGGGCCGCATCCATCCGTCGGAGTTGGCGGGCAAACTCGCAAGGGAAGCCGACTTCGCGCGCTTTCAACACTTCACCGGCCCCGCCACGGCCAACCTCTTCGTCATCCAGGCCAACCCCGACGATCTCTCTGTGGAGACTTCGAAGTTGGAGGAGATGCTGGCTGCCGAGATGACCGCCTACACGACGGAAGAGGGACTCCGTCTCGAGGGCCCGATCACCGTGCGAATCGAGCCTCTCGCCGGCGCCACATCGGGCAAGGTGAACTGTCATGTCGAGGTGGCTCCTGGGCCCCCGGTGGTTTGGGCCCGTCTCATCGCAAACGGCGAGACCCTCGAAATCGGTCGCAACAGGGCGACGATCGGAAGATCGTCCGAGTCCGATGTGGTGGTGCCTCATGACGACGTCAGCCGAAGACACGCACTCATCTACCGGCAGCACGGCCAGGCATGGCTGAGAGATCTCTCGTCGGCAAACGGCACGACCGTCGACGGCGTACACATCGGCAACGAGGCGGTCCTCGTTCAGGACGGCTCAGTTATCGGTCTGTCCGAGCACCGATATCGTTTCCTCGAAAGCTGACCGAGAGTGCCCGACATAATCCTCGCACTACTGCGGATCATCTTCCTCGGTCTGGTCTATCTCTTCGTCTGGCAGGTGGCGCGGGCCATAGGATCACATCTGGGCATCTCGGTGAAACGGAAGCGCAAGGAGGGCAGCAGGGTGCTCTTCGTCCGCTCCGACAGCCAACAAGGGCAGGAGTTCGAGGTCAAGGACGTCGTGGTGATGGGTAGATCCGACGAGACTGACGTTGTCCTCGACGATCCCTACGCTTCTGAGTTCCACCTGAGATTCGTGTCCCAGGAGAATGGGATGATGCTCCACGACCTCGGAAGCACAAACGGCACATATGTGAACGGCCGGCGGATTTCCGCTCCGACACAGCTACGACACGGTGACACAGTCCAGGTGGGCAAAACCGTCATGGAGATCAGATGACGACCGAAATCCCCGTCGAGGATCGCCTCGGCCAAGCAATCGCTCTTCGAGAGCGTGGCCAGGACACCGAAGCACGCGCTCTGCTCCTCGAACTGCACGCCGAGAACTCGAAAGATGCCCGGGTCAACCTCCAATGTGCGTGGATCCACGACAAGCTCGGCCTGGAGAGCGACGCCGTCCCCTTCTACGAAACGGCCATCGCCGCCGGGTTGGACGGCGAAGACCTCCA
>DASUUP010000392.1:0-7601 GCA_036373995.1 Acidimicrobiia bacterium | reverse complement strand
GGTGATCTCGTGGTTGCTGGTTCGGAGTGGCGTTCCGATCGGGACCGTACCTCCTCCTGAGGGAGGACGAGTCCCTGGATGGGACGCGGGCATCGCGATCGCCAACCGAGATCCCGAGCCAGTGATGACGAAGTGAGGGAGCTGAGCACGAGATCCATCGAGTGGGTTGGAGTGGCGATCGCTCTGGCGCTGGCGCTGGCGGGATATGTCATCTTCTATCGACCTCGCCAGCTGCGCTGGGGAGCCACCAACGAGGAAGTGGCACGTCCCATGCCCGGCGACGACATCGTCGCCCAACCTGTGTTCAATGCCACGAGGGCGGTGACCGTCGACGCACGACCCGACGAGATCTGGCCCTGGCTGGTCCAGATCGGGTTCGGCCGTGCCGGCTGGTACAGCTATGACATCCTCGACAATCTCGGTCGTCACAGCTCCGAGGAGATCTTGGCCGAATACCAGCAGCTCGAACCGGGTGATCTGATCCCACTCGGACCGGGGGAGGCGTCGGGCTTGTATGTGAAGGAGATTCGCCCCAACGAATCGATGGTCTGGTGGGAACGGAAGCGGCAGGCGACATCCTGGGTCTGGGGACTGTATCCGATTGACGGCGAACAGACCCGACTGGTCACCAGGGTGCGGAACGACTACCAGAAGGGCCTCTCGAACTTCATTTTTGGCCTCCTCCTGATCGAACCCGCCGACTTCCCGATGATGCGTAAATGCATGCTGGGAATCAAACGCAGAGCCGAGGCCATTGCGATTAGTGCCAGGGCGGGTTGACCCCGGCCGGAGACCGCGATCTGGGTCGTCGCCGCACTCACGCTCCTATCATCGAAGAACCAGCGTCGCCATCCAGTCCGCCGCGTCGACTACGTCTCCTCGACGACGATGATCCCTTTCATTCCGTCGTCCCAGTGGGCTCCGTCGTCTTCAAAGCAGCCATATTCCCACTCCCCCACTGATGCCTCGGTGACTGTGAAGGTGATCCTGGCCGTCTGGTCGGGCTCTCTGACAACCATGACCCCCATGTCCTCTTCCATCTCGTCTTCGCCCTCCATGTCGCCCATGGTGGTGTCGGAGCCCATATCACTCATCGTGGTGTCCGACATCGACTCCTCGTCCATGTCCATACCCTCCATGCTGGTCTCCAGGGCGTCGGGCGGGTCGATCTCCAGATTCTCGACGGTGTCGAAGAAGTCGGACTCGAAGCCGTGGGGGATGCCGTCCTCGATGTGGACTTCGCGACCTGCCATGAACTCGTGATCCTTCTCCCCATCATTCCTCAACACGAAGGTCACTGTGGTGCCGGGGGCGAGATGGATTTCTGAGGGATCGAACTGCGACTCGGTCATGACAATCGTCACCTCACCGTCGTCGGCGACCGTCTCACCACCGCCGCCGCAGGCCCCCAGCACGAGGGACAGGATGGCGATTAGACCCAGTGTTGTATTTCTCATTGCATTCCTCCTTGTCAGTTGATCAGATAGAGCGCCGGATAGAAGAAGACCCAAACGACATCGACGAAGTGCCAGTACTTGACCGAGGCCTCCACGGGCCACTTGTGTGAGGCGGGAGCTCCCCGGGACATGCGGTAGACGATCCCGAGGAAGATCATCCCGGTGAGGACGTGGAAGGCGTGCATGCCGGTCATGAAGAAGAAAGACGACCCGTAGAGAGTCGAAGGCGGAAACGCGTGGAATGCCTCGCTCCATTCGACTCCGACTCCGACCAGGAACACGAGGCCCAAAAGGAGAGTCGCCATCATCGCCTTGCGGAAAAGGGCGCTGTCACCGAAGCGGGAAGCCACCTCGGCCAGATAAGCCGTGCCGCTCGATGCCAGCAGAATGCTCGTGATTGTCAGCGCCACGACCTGGTTGGCTTCCTCAGGCACCTCGAATCCGGTCAGGTAGAAGCGTGCGGCGAGAAGTGCGACGAATAGGCCGGTTTCGGAGAGGATGAACAGCCAGAGACCGAAACGATCGAGGGTGAGCTTGCTGACGACGACATGATCAGACGTTGTCAATGCGAACCCTCCCGAAGCTGGCCGATGTGCATGAAATAGACGACTATCAGCCAGACTTTTGCGACTGCCAGGATGAACAGCACAGGGAGCGCCGTGAGTGAGACAGCCACGACATACTCAGCGATCGTGAGTGCCGCCAGCCCGATGAAGACGGTCCGTCCCGTGGCGACGGCCTTGCCTCTCTCCGTCATGCTTCGACCCTCTCCCCGACCACGGCATGCTCCGCATCTTCTTCGCCATAGCAGTAGGGGTCTCCCACGACTACCGGCGGCTGGCTGAAGTTGTGCAGCGGGGGTGGCGAGCTCGTTTGCCACTCCAGCGTGTATGCGTTCCAGGGGTTGTCGGGCGCCCGTTCGCCTATTCGCCACGATCTGATGTAGTTCCAGATGAACACCAGGAAGCTGGCTCCGAAGAAGAACCCGGCGAGGCTCACCCAGCGGTTGACTGGCTCCAGGTAGGGCAGGTAGTCGGCGATCCGCCGATTCATTCCCTGCAGACCTGCCATGAACATGGGGAGGAAGGTGAGGTTGAATCCGATGATGGCCAGCCAGAAGTGGAGCTTCCCGAGCCGACTGGAGTACATCCGGCCAGTCATCTTGGGGAACCAGTAGTAAATGGCTGCGAAGAGACCGAAGATGCCGCCTCCGACGATGACGTAGTGGAAGTGCCCAACCACGAAATAGGTGTCGTGCAACTGGACGTCGGCGGGCACGTCGGCGAGGAACACCCCGGTCAGGCCGCCGATGAGGAAGTTGAACAGCACTCCCACCGAGAAGAGCATCGGCACGGTCATGCGGAGACGTCCCTGCCATAGGGTCCCCAGGGCCGACAGGAACACAAGTCCAGTCGGGATGGAGATCAGCTCGGTGGTGGCGAGGAAGGGCTCTTTGAGCGGCTCGGGCACGGCGGTGAACATGTGATGGGCCCAGACGATGGCGCTCATCGAGGTGACGCCGATCAGGCCGCCGACCGCCCACTTGTACGCGAACAGCGGTTTCCTCGAGCAGTGCGAGATGACTTCGAGGATGACCCCCCAGGCGGGAAGGATCATGACATAGACGGCCGGGTGGGAGTAGAACCAGAAGATGTGCTGGTAGAGGAGGGGTTGGCCTCCTCCGTCGGCGGTGAAGAACACGGTTCCCACAACCCGTTCCAGGATGATCATGATCATCGCCACGGCCACGAACTGGCTGAACAAGTAGGCGAGGATGGCGGTCAGCAGGATCGACCACACGAAGATCGGGAGTCTCCCCCAGGTCAACCCCGGAGCCCTCATCTTGACGATGGTGGTGATGAAGTTGACGCCACCGATGATCGAAGAGAGCCCGATCGTGATGAAGGCGAGGCCGAACAACACCTGACCCGGCTCGTTTGTCACCGAGAGCGGCGGGTAGGCCGTCCATCCCGAGTCATAACCGCCGACGAAGAAGGATGCGAACAGAAAGATGAAGACCGGCGGGATCATCCAGTAGCTCAGTGCGTTGAGCTTTGGGAAGGCCATGTCCTCGGCGCCGATCATCAGCGGAACCACGTAGTTCCCGAAGGCACCGATGATGGTGGCGATGGCGACGAACACCATCACAGTTCCGTGGAGGCTCATCACAGAGTTGTAGGTCGCCGGTGACATGACGTCTCTCCCCGACGACATCAGCTCGGTGCGCATGAGCACGGCCAGGAGGCCGGCGAGGAAGAACATCCCGAGGAATGTGATGAGGTACTGGATGCCGATCACCTTGTGGTCGGTGTCGAAGGCGAAATAGCGCTGCCAACCGGTTCGCTCGTAGGGGCGAAGCGGCCAACCGAACCAGGCGCGAGCCCAATGGGCCCACACGCCAACGCCGAGGAGCCATCCGACCAAACCAAACAACCAGCCTCCGACGAGAACCGTGGTCAGGTCCCAGGGCTGGCCGGCTCCCGCCAATGCCCTTATGCCCACGAAGATGCCTCCGCCGATGGCGTAGCCGAGGATCCCGCCGCCGAGCCCCTTCGCCAAGGGGGCGATCGCCCTCATGCGTCGGCCCTCATTCCTGTGAGCCAGGCGTCGAACTCATCCTGGTCGACGACCCTCACCGCGGTGCTCATACGGGCATGACCGGTGCCGCACATCTCCGCGCACTGGACCCGGAACATCGGGTTTGCCTCGTACTCACCGGTCACGGTTGGTGTGGTGAGAACGGTCTCCACCTGACCCGGAATGGCGTCGACCTTGATGCGGAAGGCTGGGATCCAGAAGGAATGGATCACGTCCACGGACGTGACCTCGAAGGCAATACGCGTATCCACAGGCAGGACGAGCTCCTCGGGGTCTTCCAGAGTCAGGCCCTCCTCCTCGAAGGAGAACGACCAATTCCACTGCTCGGCGGTGACACCAATGACCAAGTCGGCGTTGGGCTCGGCCCTGAGCTCCTCCAGACCCTTGAATCCCGGATTGAAGATTGAGAAGATCGCCAGCCCCGCCGACACGACCAGCCATCCCCACATGAACCGCGGGTCGTGGCGCACCGGGTCGGCGTCACCGTGACTCACCCTGAAGCGGGCGAGGGCGTATCCGAGGACCGCGATCACGAAGGCGAACACCGGCACGGAGAGAACCATGAGCAAGTCGAACGCTCCGTCCACGATGCCAGCCTCACGTGAGGCTGGCATCGGATGGAAATCCGTCCGGATGACCCAAAACTCGCCTGCCACGGTCAGGGCGACGAAGACGATCCCGGTGATGATCAGATCACGTCGTCGACCCGTGCGTCGCATAGGGAACGTCGAACCTACTACAAATTGTCGGAGACTGCGCCACAATATGTAGTCACGAGTGGCTGCCGAGCCAACTAGTGTCGCCTCATCCACAACCGGAGCAGAACGTGGCACGTCATCCCATCCTCGAGAACGCCGTGATGGACTTGCTGTGGGATGAAGCCACATGGCTCACGCCCAGTGAGGTCAGGGCCGGACTATCACGTGATGTCGCGTCCACCACGGTGGGAACCGTCCTCTCACGTCTCCATGAGAAGGGCCGAGTGGAACGGCGCAAGCATTTCAACGGCTTCCAGTATCGACCGGCTGACACTCGGGAGGAGCATGTGGCCTCTCGCATGGAGGCAGCACTCGAGTCATCCAGAGACAGACCACTCGCCCTACTCGAGTTCGTGGATCGGCTGCCGGACGACGACCGATCACGTCTACGCAAGATCCTGGGGCTATGAACGGGGCACGGTTGATACTCTCGCTGCTGCTGGTCTCGTTGCCGGCGGTTGCGCTGCCGGCGGTCCGCCGCACCCGGCACCCCAAGGCTTGGGCCCTGGTATTGGCGACGTCCTTGGGCGCTGGTTTCGTGCTGGTAGAAGCTTCCCTGATCCATGCCGCCCTCCCACTCGCATTCACGATGCTCGGCCTGGAGGGCTTGGCCGAGGCCTGCCGAATACTGGGAGGTCATCTGTTCGGGGACTCCGCTCCCTTCGGTGCCTTCGCCGGGCTCTTGGCTGCCATCATCGGGATCAGAGCCTTCAGAGGCGCGGCGGCCACGGTCCGGACGAACTCAGAACTCCGCCGGAGTGCACAAGCGATACTGTCGACGCCTATCGCCGGACACCATGCGGTCTTCCTCCCCTTACGTAACAGCTGGGCGGTAGCGCTACCCGGAGGATCACCGCAGGTCGTGCTCTCTTCTTCATTGGTCGGAGCCCTCGAAGGCCAGGAACTGGACGCCGTCATGCACCACGAAATGGCCCATCTCGATCACCACCACGTTCACTTCCTCCTCCTGGGCACTGCAGTGACCTCAGGTTTGGGCTTTCTTCCTTGGACCAAGAGAGCAAACACCGCGCTTCGCCTTGCCCTGGAGCGATGGGCCGATGACCTGGCCTCAGCAAGATCCAGCGAGGCCAGAGCGCATGTGCGATCAGCGGTGGCCAAGCTGGCTTCGCTCGCACCTTCTGCCCTGGCCATCTACCGGATCAAGGCTCTCGAAAGACCCTCGATTCAGGCTCCCGATCGGGAGTGGGCCTGGCCAACAGTGGCATCAGCCACCGTGCCCCTGGCTCTCGCGCTTTTCGTGACCCTCGTGCTGCACCTGAATCAGGTGATAGCGATCTCTGGCACTGGTTGACCTCGGACAGGCCCGCCAGGGCTGCGATCACTTCCGGCACTCTTGCGGTGGTTGGTCTCGATGCCGAAGCTCCGTCTCGGCTGCTGAGCTACTTCTCCCCTGACCTGAACCGCTCGCGGTGGTGGTCGGAGTTCAACAAAGGGGAGAAGGGAAAGCAGCATCAACGTGTGGTTGGTGTGCGACGGCTCGTAACCTTGTCGCATGCCAGACCAGTCTCTCACTGACGCACGATCGGCTCTCGCCGAGTGCGTTGCGGTCGTCGAACGCCTGCACAAGATGTGCTGCGACCCCGACCGCAGCCCGCGGATGCGAGCCATCGAGGAGTCGCTCCTCGCCATACGTCCCGACCTCGCGTCAGGCGACAGCCAATCGCTGGGACAAGCGCTTAACCGTCTGGAGACGGTGGGTGCGGAGCTCGGGTCGCTTCAGGTGAGATGCTGTGCATCTGTCAGGATGCCGCTTTATGCCGAGGCTCTCGCGAGTCTCAACACCGTCCAGCTAGGGATAGCCACGGAGTTGGGACTGGCCCACTAACCGAAGACCCAGAGCACGTCTTCAGCTCGCTGCGAAGCCGGTGAACCAATCTCGACTCAGTTGCGTAATGAAGCTGAGAGTACGGACCGTGGCAGGAGGGAGGTGAGTATGAGAAAACGTCTCGTCGTATTGATGCTGACACTGGCTTTGCTGATGGTCATGGCAGGCACTGCCCTGGCGCACCCCGTGGCCGGGCCTGTGTGTGATGCGGACATGCCGGGTCACTCGGAGTATGCGCAGAACCACATCGCCCACGCCGCTCAGGAGGGTGGAATCATCGGCCATATGCACAAGCCTGGGAAGCTGCATCATGGTTGGGCCGGGTTCTGTGGCGTTCAGTCGGGCTAGTCCGGCACAACCACCGCTTCGGAGAGGGCGGGATTGATCTCGCCCTCTCCGAGTTCCGACGACGTCGCCAACGCCACTGGGAGCGTTTCTGGCCGGCGATGGCCGACCGGGCGGTCGGTCAGCGTCGCAGGCGAGCTTCTTCTTTGAGGATCTCTTCCTCGGTGATGGGCTTGCGCCCGTAGACGTCCCAGGCGTGGAACGCGACGCCGATCCCCCAACCCAACGTGACAAACGCCGGCCACGGGAAAAACGCCTGACGCGGCGAAGATCACACCCCAGATCGCCCAGACGACCAGATTGATCAGGATGTAGGCGACCAGGTGAGCGTTGAACTCACGTTTCTTGTTGAGCCTCTTGACCGCCTTTTCCCTCGGACACGGGAACCCGGCGTTCACCATCGACACCTACCAACACGCCCTACCCGGCATGCAGGCCGAAGCCGCCCGCACGTACGAGATGCCGATCAACGAGGCACGACTCTGAACCGCCGGTAGAAGAACCGCCTAATACGGTAGAAGCCCTGGTCAGACGGGATTCTGACTAGGGCCTTCGTTCGTAGCGGGGGCGGGATTTGAACCCGCGACCTTCGGGTTA
>DASUUP010000391.1:0-10038 GCA_036373995.1 Acidimicrobiia bacterium | reverse complement strand
TCGACGGCCTTGGCGTCGAAGCCGGGCTCGCGGCCCTCCTCTTTCTCCGCCTCTATCAGGGAGTCCACAGCATCGTCGGGAATCTCGAACACGCCGCCCCACACGGTGTTCCCCGACTCCTTGGTCAACGTCGGGATCGCGCCGTTGGAAGAGCTGTTGACGAATCCCAGCTTCGTCTCGGGGAAGTGGGCAGTGAACAGGAATTTCGATCCTGGTGCTGCCTTGGCGATGCGATCTGGGTCCAACAGTGAACCGTAGGCGAAGTACAGAGTCGGATCTGGCACGGGATGGGCAGTGTACAAAGGTTCGCCCCGATCCGATGACAACCGGGTGATCATCGCCGATGGCGCCGGATTTACATCGGATATAGCTGCCGACGCCTACCGTTCTGACACGTGCGACGCTTCTTCCTTCTGATAACCGCCTTCGCGCTCGTCATCGCCGCGTGCTCCCCTGGCGGCAGCGACGCCACCCCGACCACCGAAGCGCCCAGCCCGGACACGACTGGTTCCGCCGAGCCCGTGACAACGACTTCCTCCGGCGGCGGCGATGACGCTACGACGACCGTCCCGGACGCAACGGCCACCACGTCGGATCGGCCTCTGGCTCCCGATTTCACACTGGAGCTCGGCGATGGCGGCTCCTACACCCTCTCCGACGGCGCCAAACCCGTCTACCTGGTCTTTTGGGCCGAGTGGTGACCGACGTGCAGGCGGGAGTTGCCCGTCGTCGACAGCCTGGCGGCTGAGTACTCCGAGCAGGTCGATTTCGTGGCGCCGGCGTGGAAGTCGAGCCTCGATCTCACCCAGGAGCGCGCCAGCGAGCTGTTCCAATCCGGTCAGATCATGTGGGGTCTCGACGCCGAGGAGGAGATCTTCCAGCTGTACGGCGTCCCCTATCAGCCGGTGACCGTCCTCATCGCCGGTGACCGGACGGTCGTCGAGGCCTGGGACGGGCTCCGTCCCGAGGAAGAGATCAGGGCCGCGCTCGACGATCTGATCGCCCTCTCCGGCTAACCCCTCCTAACGGGTCGGTCGGACTTAACCTCACGACCGCCCTTGAGACGCTTCGAACTCGTGCTCGCGCTCGCCACAGTGCTCGCCGTGGGGTGGCCGGTGATCTTCGGTGTCCGGCCGCGCAGGGGGATCGTCGCCGCGACGATCTCGGTCGCCCTCCTGGTCCAGCTCCAATTCGAGGGCTTTCGCTGGCAGATGATCCCCCTGTACCTGGTGGGCATAGGTCTCGCCATCGGTGACGTCTTCTTCCTGGAGAGGAACCTGGAGTGGTCGCGACGCCTCATAAGGGGAATCCTCGGGATGCTCGGGCTCCTCCTCGCTGCGTTGCTCCCTGTGGTTCTCCCGGTGCCCGAGATACCGTCCCCTTCGGGCCCAGAGCCGATCGGCACCATGACCGTCGACCTGAGCGACCGATCCCGAGGAGAGCTATACGGCCCGAGCCCCGGCTCTCCCAGGGAGTTCGTGGCTCAGGTGTGGTACCCGGTATCTGGAGACGAGACCGTCGACCCGGTGGTCTGGAGCGAGGACTGGGAAGTCGTCGCCCCCGCGATCTCCCGGAACATGGGGTTCCCCTCCTGGTTCCTGAACCACACCCAGTACTCGCTGTCGCATGCCAGACCTGCGGTGCCGATAGCCCCCGGGACCTTCCCCGTCGTCATCTTCAGCCACGGCTGGCAGGGGGTTCGGACCATCGCGCTGAACCAGGTCGAGCACCTCGTATCCAACGGATACATAGTCATCGCGCCCGATCACACCTATGCCGCCGCCGCCACGGTTCTCGGTGATGGTGAGGTGGTGTTCCAGGACCCCGACGCCCTCCCAGACCCTGAAGACGTCGAGGCCGATGTGTACGAGCAGTCGGCCACTGACCTCGTGGCGACTCTGGCTGCCGACCTCGTCACCATTCTCGGCGAGCTCGAGGCCGGAGAGGGCGGATCATTCGAGGCGTTCGCGGGATCCGTCGATCTCACCCGGATCGGGATCTACGGCCATTCGGCCGGTGGTGGCGCCGCTATCAAGACTTGCCTCGAGGACATCCGCTGCTCGGCTGTTCTCGGCATGGACCCTTGGGTCGAGCCGCTGACCGAGCGCGACCTGAGACTGAACATGACGAAGCCCGCTCTCTACATGCGTTCCGGAGAGTGGTTGAACACACCCAACGACGGGTTGCTCCAGGGGATAGCGGGACGGGGGGAGTCGGTCACCTACATGGTGGGCATCGAAGATGCCGCCCACAACGACTTCGTTTTGACCCCGCTGCTAAGCCCTCTCTCGTCGCAATTCGGGCTGACCGGGGACATCCCTGGGGGACGGATCTTCTCCATCGTCGACAACTACGTGCTGGGGTTCTTCGATGTGTTCCTGCTGGGCACAGGTCCGGCGGCGCTCGACTCGGTGACCTTTCCCGAGGCCGCCGTCACTGTCGTGGAGCCCTAGCTCCTCACCGTTTGGTGTCGATCACGCAGAAGCGATTGCCCTCCGGATCGGAGAGGATCACGTAGTCGGCATCGGGGGGTCGTTTGTCCCAATGCAGCTCCGTGGCTCCCAGTCCCAGCAGACGGGAGACCTCTCCGGCCTGATCGTCCGTGTACAGATCGAGGTGTAGCTGTGGGGGGATCTGGACATTGGCGTGGACCCGATCGAGTGAGATGTTCGGCCCGTTGCCATCTCTCGGCTCCAGCTTGACGAAATCGTCCTCGCGGTCGATGGCCCGAACATAGTCGAGGGCGGCTTCCCAGAAACGGGCTTGTCCTTCCAGGTCGTCCACCCGGAGCACGATCGAGCCGACTTTGATCACCGCCACAACCTACCCCTCATCCACCTGCCTCGGGGATGACATCCCATGTCGGGCTGTCGGCTATCTACCGAGGGCCGCTTCTAGCCGTCCGGGCTCTGTTGCGTGTCTCCGGTGACACTCTGACCCGGGGACTCGCCTCGCTTGATGGCGTCGATCGTGGCGCCAAGGGTGAAAGCGTCCGACTCGCCGATGATCTTGCCCACGACGGTCCCCTCCTCGTCGATGAAGAAGGTCTCCGGAATGCCGAACACGCCGTAGGCGATCGCGGTTCGGCTCCCCGGGTCGGCCAGGTAGTAGGCGGCGGCGGATCGACCGGCCACTTCGAGATAGTCGAGAGAGGCGGGCGGGCTCTCCTGATAGGAGATCGAAACGAATGTCACGCCCTCGTCGGCGAATGCATCCGCGGTCGAGACGAGGGCATCGTGTTCGTTGCGGCATTCCAGGCACCAGGAGGCGAAGAAGTTCACGACGACGATGTCGCCCTCGAGGTCGGTGAGGGACAATGGGTCACCACCCTCCAACGGAGCTAGTTCGAAGTCAGGTGCAGGCTGTCCCAGGAGCGGGGAGTCCACCAACCCAGGGTCCGTTCCGAATCGTGATGCGAGGACGACGGCAAACGCGACGGCTATCAGGGCAACGCCGTAACCCACCCAGCGGAGCGCGCTTCCTCTCATGTGCAGGCGCTCCCGTCTCTGGCGGCGGCGAGATCGCTCTCGACCCTCGCTCGGGCGTCGGGACTCAGCTCGGGATCGGCCAGCACGTCCTCGAACAGGTCGATGGCCGCCTCGAGGTCGCCGGTCCCGCACCACAGAACCTGACCCTTCAGATAGAGCGCCGTCGAGGATGACGAGTCGATGGCCAGTGCCTGGTCGAACAGCCCGATCGCCGTCTCGGCCTCGTCGTTGCCGTCCCAGGCCATCCATCCCAGCCGAACCAGGGCGCTCACCGCCTGCGATCCGGTGACCTTGGTCGATTGGGCGACCGCCAGGTAGTGGGGGAAGGCCGCGCTGTAGTCACCGGCCTCGTAGTAGCGCTCGGCCAAGGCGAGACGCATCCCATCTACCTGAGGATGATCGGCATTGGCGGTGATCACCGCCTCCATCGTCTCGTTGGAAACGTCTTCGAGATCCTGGCCGGCCAGGTTGGCCACACCCGAGGCGGGACCCGCGCGGTCTTGGAGGAAGAAGCCGGCGACGACGACGATCACGGCCAATGACCCGCCGAGCACCAGCAGCGGCGCCAGCCTGCGGGCACGTGCGCTCTCTTTGGGCGCGTCGGTGTTGGGCTCGGGCGGATGGCGGCGCCACCACAGGATCACTCCGGCGCCACCGATCAAAGCGGCAACGGGCGCCAGCCACAGAGCGAGTGTTGGCCCGCCGACAGGAGGGTCGAGGAGGACGGCGCCGCTGTAGGAGGAGAGGAGCTCTTCGATGATCTCGGTGTCGCTGTCGCCGGCCGAGACTCTCTCAGCGACGAGAGACATCATGTCCCTTGCCATGGACGACGGAGAGTTGGCGATCGACTCGCCCTGACAAACGGGGCATTTGATCTGCTCACCGATCGCCTGGACGCGGTTGATGTCCGAAGGGCTCGTAGCGACGAGGACAATGAGAGTCACGACCATGGCCGCCATCACCACGATGGTGATGATGTTCCGGGCTCGTTCAGACATCGGCGGTTTGACGGTCCGGGATGTGGCTTCGTTCCCGACGTCGGGCCGCCATGGCCAGAAATCCGCCTGTGGCGGCGGTCAGGCCACCCAGCCACAGGACCCAGATCATGGGAGAGGTGTCGAACTGGAACGTGGCGGCGCCGCCCTCGGGAATGCCGAGAAGCGTGATGTAGAGGTCGCCGCCGGGACGATGCAGCACGTCGGGGGTACTGACACCGGTCTCGTCCGCGCCGAAGAAATTTGCCGACGGTTCGACCACCCCCATGAACGTCCCATCCCGGGTCACGGTCATGCGCGCACCGACGACTGTCTTGGACGGGTGCACCTGGCGGAACGGCGACTCGAACGTGAGTGTGTACCCCTGGAAGTCGGCCGACTCACCGGGGGAGAGGTCGACCTCGGCGTGACTGCCGAGGTTGGCGGCAAAGGCGATGCCGATCGCAACCAGCACCACGCCGACGTGGCTGAGTTGACCCGCCCAGAAAGCGCCGTCTCCCATTGCCACCTTCTTGAGCGCCGATGGCAGGGTTTCCGACGTCTTGTCCGTTCGCGCCCTCGCCTGCTCCACGAAAAGCCCGGTCATCGTCCCGATGACGAACACGCCGAGGGTCACGGCGAGTGCGACCCATCCATTGCGGGTGACCACGAGTGCGGTCAGGAGCCCCGCAGCCAGAGCGACGAGAGCGGGTGTCCGGGTGCGTCTCCACAGCAAGCCCGGAGGCGTGGAGCGCCACGGGGTGATCGGGCCGAAGCCCATCACCAGGAGGAGAAGGAAGGAGAGGGGGACGGCGAGACGGTTGAAAAACGGTTCTCCGACACCTACCTGGGTCCCGGTGAAGGCCTCGAGGGTCAGTGGGTATGTCGTTCCCACCAAGACGACGAAGGCGTAGACGCTCAGCAACAGGTTGTTGGCGAGAAACGTGCCTTCCCGGGAGACCATCGACTCGATGCGCGGGGAGGTAGCGACGATGTCAGCCCGCGTGGAGAAGAGCGTGAACGAGCCGACGAGGGTCAATACGAGGAAGCCGAGAAGCGCCGGGCCGATGGCCGATTGGGTGAACGAGTGAACGGAGTTGATCGTCCCGGACCGGGTCAGGAACGTTCCCAGGATGGTCAGCGAGAAGGCGCTGATGACCAAAACGAAGTTCCAGGCCTGCAGCATCCCCCTGCGCTGCTGCACGATGCCGGAGTGAAGGAATGCCGTGGCCACGAGCCAGGGCATCAGCGAGGCGTTCTCCACCGGGTCCCATGCCCAGTAACCGCCCCACGACAGGACTTCGTAGGCCCACCAGCCCCCGAGCAGGATTCCCAGTGTCAGAAACGACCACGCGACGAGGGTGGCGCGGTGGCTGCGGCGAAGCCACTCGGGCCCGGCCACGCCGAGGCCGAGGGCGCCGATGGCATAGGCGAACGGGACCGTCATCCCCACATATCCGAGATAGAGGACCGGTGGGTGTATCGCCATCATGAAGTGGTTCTGGAGCAGCGGGTTCGGGCCGGGGCCATTGGCAGGAGCGTCGACGTTTGCGAATACCCACGGGCTCGATTGCGCGCATCCAACCTCCAGCGCCTGCACGCAGACCTCGAATGGATTGGCGACGGTGATCATCAGCCCGAAGAAGAAGACGGCAACTCCCCCCATGACTGCGAGGGCGGCCGCGCCGAGACGATCGGGGTTGGCCCGGTAGCGGCGGAATACGAACCAGGTGTATCCGGCCAGCACCAGGCCCCAGAGCACGATCGACCCCTCGAGCGCAGCCCACGCCGTCGCGACGTCGAAGGGGAACGGGGTGGCTTCGGCGTGGTTGTTGGCGGTGTAGACGAGCGAGAAGTCGTCGGTGAGGAGAGCAAGCATCATGGCGCCCATGGCGACCACTGCACCTGCGAGGAGGAGTTGGGCGGCACCGCCCAGATTGGGCTGGGTCTCGTTACGGGCCGCGGAGATGCCCCGGATGACGAGGAGGAGCGCTCCGACGAGGGCTACGACCATCCCCGCCGAGCCCAGGAAGGCGAGCATTACGAGCCGTAGTTCCCCTCTTCGGGGACCTCGTAGTTCTCGTCGTGGCGGATGAGGGCGTCGTCCGCCACGAAGCGGTCGCCGGTCCACGATCCTTCAAGCAACACCGGCACCTCCTCGTTGAACAGCGGAGGTGGTGTGTTGAGGAGGACGACCGGAATCGTCGCCGACCCGTCGGTCACCTCGAACCTGAGATCCTCCCCCTCCTCGGCCAGGGAGCCCGAGACCACCTGTCCGGCGAGACGGAACCTCTCCCCGTCGGGGAACTCCACCCGTTGGGCCACGGCCTCGTTCGGGTAGAGGTAGTAGGTGAGGTTGTCGTTCAACCCGGCGATGGTGATGGCCACGACGAGGGCGATGACCCCGACGATCCCGAACAGGACGAACTGGCGCTGACCCATCGATCAGACCTTGGGGTTGTCGGCCCGCTGCCTCCGGACGTGGAGGTAGACGGCGTATCCGAGGATCGACCCATAGGAGATCAGGTAGGTCCCGGCGACGACGACGGTGTCAGACATCTTCGATCTCGTTGAGTAGGGGCGGGCGCACGGCGTCGCCGGCCAGCGATGTCTCCGGCTTGGCTTCGGCTTCGGCCCTGGCGACATCGAGCCGGGCGGCCATGAGGGCGATGTACAGAATCGTGAATGCGACCATGTTCACCAGCATCGCGGTGAGCATCTCATCGGGCATGGTCGACCCGTCGGGTCGGATCGACTGGGTCTGGTGGAGTGTGCGGAAGAGATTGACCGAGAAGTAGACGAGGGGCACCTGGATCACGGCGACGACCCCGAGGATGGCGGAGCGTCGTGCGCGGACAGTGGGATCGTCGATGGCATTGCGCAGAGCCAGGTAGCCGAGGTAGACGAAGAACATCACCGCGGTGCTCATGAGTCTCGGGTCCTGCCAATCCCAGGGAGTGCCCCAGACGGCCTGACCCCAGACCATGCCCGTGAAGAGCCCGATGGCCGTGAAGATCACGCCGATTTCGACTGAGGCCGAGGCGAGACGATCCCAACGATCGGCTCTGTTGATGAGCCACATGATCGACCCCAACGCGGTGACGCCGAAGGCGAGGAAGGCGAGCCACATGGCCGGCGGGTGGATGCCGAGGAGTCGGGCATACTCGCCTTGCAGGGCGTCCGGTGGAGCGGTGAGCGCGAACCACAGTCCGATTGCGACCGCGATTGCGGCCACGCCCATCAGGATTCTCACTCGCCTCATCGTGTTGCTTCCTCGAGGGGTCTCGCCAACGCCACCCCGGCAACGGCCAGGGCCAGATCACTTGCGATCAGCAGCAGTACCCAGGGCAGGATACTGGTATCCCGTTCTAGAGCCTGAACCGCCTGCGACGCCCCGATGACGAGGGGCAGGGCCAGTGGAGCCACGATCAGCGATGCCAAGGGGGTGCGAGCGCGCAGCCCGGTGGTGACCTCACCGGCCAGTGTGCCCAACTCGGTGAGGCCGATGGCGACGAGGACTGTGCTGACCAGGAGCACCGGCCAACCCCCTCGCGGCACGTTGGGGTCGAACAAGATCGCCGTCGCGAGAAGCATCAGACCGAGAAATCCGGCCATCAGCACGCCACCTGAAAGGACCCGGCCTGCGAAACGGGCCGCTGGATCGACACCTGCCAGAGCCTGGAGATCGCGTCGCTCGGCGGTGTCCGTGGCCGATTGCCGCAGAGCCACCTGCATTCCGAAGAGGATCCCCAGGGCCCAGAACACACCGATACCCACGACCGAGACGATGTTGAGCTGGAGTCCCAGGGCGAGCGGAAAGACCATGAGCGCCACAACCGAGAAAGGGAGGACGATGCGAAGGGTCTCGCCGGCGCGGCGCTCGACGACCATGTCGACACGGGCGATCTCGAGTGCTTGTTTCCAAAAGGTCATACCGCCGCAACCAAACGTCCCGACTCCAGTTGGAAGATGGTCTCGCAATGGGCGCCGAGGTGAGCTCGGTCATGGGAGACCATGACTGCTGCGCCACCCCTTCCACGAACCGATCTCAGCATTGCTGCGACCAGTTCTCCAGCTGCCTCGTCGAGCCCGGATGCTGCCTCGTCGAGGAGCAGCAGACGTGGTTTGACCAAGAGGATGTGGGCGATCTCCACGCGGCGTCTCATTCCGAAAGAACAGGCTTCGACGCGGCGGTCCGAAGCCCCGCCGAGACCCACCACCTCGAGAGCGTTGCCCACTCGATCAGTGCCCGACCCGGCGAGACGAGCGAGGTGCTCCAGATTCTCGGCCAGTGTCAGCTCCGGGATGAGCGACGGTTGATGACCGATGAGCCCGATTTGTCGGCGTACCCCGCTCAAACCGCGGTCCCGGACGTCGACGCCGAGCACTTTCGCCGCACCCGATTCGATGGATTGGAGCGTGGCGAGGGTTCTCACCAGCGTCGTCTTGCCCGACCCGTTGGGGCCGGCCACCCCTATGCAATCACCCGCTATCACGGTGAGGTCGACACCGGCGAGCACCGGCCGACCCCCGAGCGTCACCCCGGTGTTGGAGAGGTGTGCGATTGTTTCCACGACACGAGTCTCACGCCGTGGGGTTGTGCACTCAAGTCGGCGCCGACTGTCGGGTCGCCGTCAGCCGGTCTCCGGCCGCGGCGACGATGATCCCGATGACCAGCCCGGCGAGATACCCACCCGTGGGACCGCCGCCCAGGCTCGGTCGCAGTGGCTCGGTCAGCAGGCGAATGCCCGATGCCACGCTCAACGCGACACCGGCCCGCGTCCACAGACGCCAACCGAGACGTGAGACGACGAGGGCACCGATGAACAGCCCGGCCGCGGCATAGAGCTCCACCGGGTGACGGGCCACCAGACTCCCATCCTGGGACCAAGCCCACGGCAGATCCGACGGAGTGCCCAGACACGCGCTCCTCCAAACGCAGCCGGCGTGCCAGCCGGCGAGTCCTGACAGGATGGCCGGGGCCATGGCATCGACGGCTCCCGGCGTCCGCCGTGTCGACCAGGCGAGGCCGGCGACAAAGGCGAGGCTCGCGGCGATCGTGCTGACCCCACCCCTTATGACGATGATCTCGCCGGGATTGGTGAGAGGGTTGACACCTTGGGCGATCATTGCAGTCAGTCTCCCCACGACCAGGCCGGTGAGAGTTGCCGCGATCAGACGATCGGCGGCGTTGTCGGGGAGGTTGTCGTCCCAAAACCGCAGACCCGCCCATGCGAGAGCGACTGCGGTCAGTGCGGCCCAGAGAAGACCGAACTCCACTCAGGGCCCCAGCTGCAGCAGCTCGTCGATGTTGAGGGCGAGCGTCCGCTCGTCGATGATCCCCTCGTGGGTCCGAATCAGCTCACCGCCCTGCCCGAAGAAGAAGGTGACCGGGGTGCCGAAGGCGTTGTAATGATTGGGGATCGCTCGGTTTGGGTCGAAGAAGTGATCGAAGGAGGTGAGGGCGTACTCGGCCAGGAACTGCTTGGCGTCGGCCTGGTTGTCCTGGACGTCGACACCTATGAACTCGATCTCGTCTCCGTAGGTCCCCACGGCCCGGGTGAGAAGCGGTGCCT
>DASUUP010000390.1:0-2280 GCA_036373995.1 Acidimicrobiia bacterium | reverse complement strand
ACCCTGCCGAACGGCGTTGCCGTTCCCGAGCTCACGATCTTGGCTGCACCGGGCTCGGTGGAAGATCCGATGCGAGTCACCTTCGCCCTTTGGATCGAGCAGTGGATGACCGATCTAGGAATGAGTGTCAGCACCGAGCCGACCGACTTCGAGACCATCATCGATACGGTGGTCTCGCCTGACTCCTCGGAGACCGCGACGTCATGGGACCTTCATGTCCTGGGATGGGGTCGCCCTGACGTGGCCATGCCCGGTCTCACCCTCGTGGCGCTGTTTCACTCCCGCAACGGTGTCGATGTGGGTGGGCAGAACACGACGGCTTATGCCAGCCCCGAGTTCGACGCCGCTGCCGATTCCTTCGTCGCCTCGTCGACCCTGGAGGAGGCGGTGCGCTGGACCAAGGAGATGGAACGGATCATCTCCGAGGATCTGCCGTACCTGCCACTCTTTCGGGATCCGGTGATCGAAGGCTTTGGCTCCCATGTGGACTTCGCGGTGGATGCGATCATGGGTGGACATGGCTCTGTGCCCACGGCGTGGCCCGCAACGATTCGCATCGACCGCTGAGCGCCTGACTCGCCTCTTCGGTCCCCTATTCTGCGCCGGGCTGGCGGTCACGGCCTGCAACGCCAGCGAAGGTGGACCGGTCTCACCCCGGCCGGTGCCTTCGGTGATCTCCACCACTACGAGTGTTCCTGACACGACGACCACGGCGGCGGCGGCTCAGGACACGAAGGACTCCTCGTGTGAGACGCGGTTCTGTCTCGTCTACCACATTTCTCCGACAGCCTCCTGGTCAGATGGTGACCCGGTCACCGCGGACGACTTTGCCCACACCGTCGAGGTGCATCAGGACCTCGAGATAATTGACACCACACCTCGATACGGCCTGATCGAAGCCATCGATGTCATCGACGACAAGACGTTCCAGCTCAACCTCAGCTCTCCCTACGGTGCATGGGAGACCCTGTTCGACAGGGTCTACCCGGCGGGAGAGTCTGCTGGCGACGTTGTCGATCTCCCCACCTCGGGACCGTTCGAGTTCGTGGGCTGGACGGAGGGAGACCAGGTGACCGTCACTCGTGATCCTGACTGGTGGTCCTCTGCGGACCCGATCAGCGGGGATCGTGCCGGTGACGTCGAGGCGATCAGGTTCGTGTTCATCGACACCCTGGAGGAGATGGTGGATGCCCTGGAGGACGGTGAGATCGACCTGTTCTCCGCTCGTCCGGATGCCGCCGCTCTCTCCCGGCTGGAGACGATGGAGAGCGCCAACTTCACCCTGGCTCCTGGCCCATTCTGGGAGCACATCGACTTCCACCACGACGACCCCATGCTGTCCCGGCGTTGGCTGCGTGAAGTGTTCTCCCTGGCCATCGACCGGGAGAAGATCCTGGACCGTACGGTTCGGCTGCTCGATCCCACCGCGGATTCTCTCGACAACACGGTGTTCATGAGCAATTCAACCGGGTACGAGGCCCACTTCGAGGACGCTCACGACCCCGACCGGGCCGAGCGTGTCCTCGTCGACAACGGATGTGCACGAGGCGAGGGCGGGGTCTACGAATGTGACGGGACCCGTCTGTCGTTCACCTGGGCGTCGACGAACGACGATCCGGTGCGAGCCGAGATACTGACCTCGGTCAGAGAGGATCTCGGGGCGGTAGGCATCGAGATACTCGCCGACCTGAGGACCCCTTCGGATTTCGTGACCCGAGACTTCCTGTTCGGTGGTCCCGACGTGTGGCAGTTGATCAACTTCTCCTGGCGAGCACATCCCGAGCCGATGCCGGCCAACAGCACCTACTTCTGCGGCAGCGCCGGCGACCTCAACGTCAATCGCTACTGCTCCGATGAGGTCGAGGCGTTGATTCGGGCCACCGAGACGATCGTGGAGCCATCCGATCGAATCGAGACGTACAACATGGCCGATCGGCTCTACCTTGATGATCTCGCGGTCATCCCTCTCTACCAAAAGCCTGTTCTGATGGCGTGGAGCACCGAGCTCTCCGGTCCCCAGCCCAACTACGGCTTCTCGTCTGACCTGTGGAACGTGGCGTCGTGGTCGGGTAAGGAGGCGATTGTGGTGGCGCTGCCTGCCGAACCCACCGAGATCGACCCGCTGACCCGTAGCGACGAGAGCGCGAACGTGATCCTGGGGACGCTTCTGTACGGTGCTTTCGGCATGAATCCGTCCCATGAGTATGTCCCCGTCCTCGTCGAGTCGGTCGAAATCATCGAAGGGCAAGGGTGATGCCCGGCCCCCTCCATGGTCTGGTA
>DASUUP010000389.1:0-24755 GCA_036373995.1 Acidimicrobiia bacterium | reverse complement strand
GACGGGGATCTACTTCCTGTCTCTGGTGAAGACGTTTCCCGACCGTCCGGGTGCCGTGGCCGGCATCGGCACAGCTGGGTTGGGTGTGGGCAATGCGGCCGGCCCCGTGCTGTTCGGTGTCGTCGCCGGCGCCTGGTCGTTTGGAGCCGCCTGGGTCGGCGCAGCCGTGGTCGCCGCTGTTGCGGCGGCTCTGATGGCGAGCGCCCGCCGCATGTTCTAAACCGTTTCAGGTCACCAATCTCAGTGGACGTCCACCTTCACCCTTTGCACGACGTTGTTGGCGTAGCCATTGGAGTTCCAGCGCGATTCGAGCGGCTGGGTGGCACCACTGGAGTCGGTGGCTCGAGAGACGATGACCGCCGGTCCTGGTTCCAAATCGAGGGCGGCGGCCCAATGAACCGGGGCATGGCGGCCCCCGGTGGAGTGGCGGACCAGTTCGGCGTCTTCCCAGGTGCGACCGTCGTCGGCGGACACCTCTACTCGAGTCACTTCACCGGTTCCCGTCCATGCAGACCCCTGCGCGTCGACCAGACCTGACGAGACGCTCGTCGTCTCCAGCGGCGCGCTGATGACCGATCGGACTGCCATGGCGCCCACCGGCGTGGAGTCAGCCTCGTGGGTGTCGCGGAAGAACCGGAATTTTCTGACGAAATAGCCCTGGAACCGATACGAGAGCGCCTCGATCCGGGTGAGCCACTTCACCGATTTCATCGCGTAGTGGCCGGGGACGATCAAACGCACCGGGGCCCCGTGGTCGAGAGTGAGGGGCTGTCTTCCGATGTGAGTGGCCAGGATCGGGAGTTTGGAAAGTGCCAGATCGCGGCTTATCGAGAACTGGTAGTGCTGTTTTCCCTCGATGGGGACCTCGCCCGCGTCGGCACCGGTGAAGACCACACTCTTCACACTCTCCGGCAGACGCCCCAGAACGTCGGCGAGATGGAACCCCACCACTGAGATCGGTGAAGCCGCGTCGAGACTCCACTGAGTCCCGTCGGGCACAGGCGCCATCAGAGCGCGACCGTTGCCTGCACATTCCAGGACCAGGTCTACCTCCACCTCCTTGAAGGTGGCGAGAAGATCCATCGTGACGCGTCGGGGTGTTTTGCCTGGCACGATGACGTCGAACCCGTTGGGAGGACGTGTCGGCATCTTGAAGTTGTTATGCACGAACATCTGCTCCTGGCGGAGCGAGTCGCCGTCGAGTAGCCCGGTATCGACGCCGACGTTTAGCGGTGCGTCTGTCATCGGTCGATGCAGCGGCATCGAAAAGCTCCTGACTCAAGCTCAGGGCCCGCTTGGCACAAGGTTATTGGAACAGACGAACTTTTGCTCAATGACGAAGCAGACCTACGACGATCCCGTCGACCAATGCCTCCCAGGACGCCTCGATGACGTTCTCGTGTACGCCGATCGTCCCCCATGAGGAATCGTGGTTCGAGGTCTCGATCAGCACCCGAACCCGCGCCGACGTCCCGTCCTTGGAGTCGAGGACGCGCACCCGATAGTCCGTGAGCCTGAGGTCGGCCACCGCCGGGTAGGCATCCCTGAGAGCATCCCGGATCGCCATGTCGAGAGCGTGGACCGGACCAACACCTTCCCCCACACTGACTGTCCGCTCCCCGTCCACTTCGAGTTTGACCGTGGCCTCGGAGACAATGCTCTCGTCGGCACGTCGATCAGACGAGACCCGGAACGACTCGAGGACGAAGTACGGGTTGGTCCACCCGGTCATCTCCCTCACCAACAGCTCGAAGGAGCCGTCGGCAGCCTCGAAGTGATAGCCCTGGTGCTCCAGCTCCTTGACCCGGTCCACGACGGCTCCGGCTGTCCGATCGTCGATGTCGAGCCCCAGCTCCTCGCTCTTGGACAGAACCGACGCCTTGCCGGCCAGCTCGGAGACGACCATCCGGGTCCGATTGCCGACGTTGGAGGGAGATTCGTGCTCGTAGGCGTCGCGGCGACGGGCCAGCGCCGACGTGTGCAGGCCCGCCTTGTGGGTGAACGCCGACGTCCCGACATAGGGTCGGTGTGGGTCCAGGGTGATGTTGACGATCTCCGCGATGTGGTGGGAGATGGATGTTATGAGCCCGAGGTCTCCTTTGATCACCTTCTTGCCCATCTTCACCTCGAGATCGGGAATGAGCGTCGAGAGGTTGGCGTTGCCGGTGCGCTCCCCGTATCCGTTGATGCAACCCTGCACTTGGGTGACCCCTGCTTCCACAGCCCCAATCGACGATGCCACGGCAGTGCCCACATCGTCGTGATAGTGGACTCCGACACCCGAGTCGGGGAGACTCGCCCTGACCTTCTCGATAGCGGCGACCGTCTCAGACGGCAATGAGCCGCCGTTCGTGTCACAGAGGACGATCCGTTCAGCACCTGCCGCGGCGGCAGTGGTGAGGACCCGCAGCGCATAGTCGGGATTGGCCTTGAAGCCGTCAAAGAAATGCTCGGCGTCGAAGAAGACCCGGCGGCCGTGCGACTTCAGGAACTCGATCGACTCGCCGACCATGCGCACCCCTTCGTCCAGATCGGCCCGGAGGGCTTCGGTCACGTGGTAATCCCACGACTTGCCCACCAGACAGATGTACTCGGTCTCGGCGTCGAGGAGAGCCCTGAGCTGGGGATCATCGAGCACAGATCCGCGGGGTCTGCGAGTCGACCCGAACGCGGTGAGGGTGGAGTTCCTCAAGTCGAGCTCTGACCGGGCACGGGCAAAGAACTCGGTGTCCTTCTGGTTGGCCCCCGGCCAGCCTCCTTCGATGAACGCCACACCCAACTCGTCGAGAAGCCGGGCGATCCGGAGCTTGTCGTTGACGGTGAGGCTGATCCCTTCCTGCTGGGATCCGTCCCGAAGCGTGGTGTCGTATATCTCGAGTTCCATGGTGTTGGTCCTGTGTGGCGCAATTAGAAAACCCCCTGCGGTTGCAGAGGGTTCAGGGCACAGACCGGTTCGGTCTGCGCCTAGTCGATAATGATGAGGGTCGAGTTGCTTTGCGCGGCCATCTGTGGGGTGAGTATGGCCCGGGGAGGTGCGGTGGTCAAGGCCCCGGGGCCGGTAGACGGATTCGTTCCTCAACGGATTGCCCCCTTGCTACCGCAGCAGTCGATGCCATCCTGTACCTGTTGGAACTGGGGGGCATCGGTGCCGCGCACACATCCGAGACATCACGACTGCGTCCACGACGAGACGGTGAGTGTGATCGCGGACGGTCTGGAACGGGTCATTTGCGAGCAATGCGGACACGTCACCGTTCGCTATGAGTCGATGATCTCCGGGGACGTCGAGCGATCGCAGTTTCCGCGAAGGGCGGACGAGCGCGCAAGACGATCGATACAGGCTCGGTGGCCATATCGTGGCGCAGGATGATTCATGACGAGAACCCGTTCCTCGATGCCCCCGACCAACGCGACCCGGTGCGGCGATTTCGAGGACGTCTCGCCGCTCCGGTCACCGTGGTCACGGCCGGATCCGGGGCCGACCAGACTGGTCTCACCGTTTCGTCGCTGAATGTCGTCGAAGGTGAGCCGGGTGTGGCCCAGCTCGTGGTCGGGCCCACCGCCGACCTGTGGGACGCGGCGAAGGACTTCGGTTCGTTCGTGGTCCACATCCTCGAGGCGGGCGACCGTCACCTCGCCGAGGTGTTCGCCGGGCTCAGACCGAGCCCGGGAGGGATCTTCGCAGGGTTGGACGTGACCGATTCCGACTTCGGCCCCGTGATCGATCGTCTCGGGAATCGTGCCTACTGCCGATTCGTCGACCGCTACGAGTTGGGCTACTCCGGAATCGTCACCGGTGAGATAGACCAGGTCGAGACCGGGGGTCTCACCGACCCCCTCATCTACTTCCGCGGCCAATACCGCTCCTTGGGTTGAACCATCTCCCCAAACCCGAACCCGGGGTTCCTCACGCCGTATCCGGCGGAAATCCGCTCATCTACACCCGTCAGCGGTCTCGAAAGAGTGAGCCCACCAGGTTGACGATCACCGTCAACACGATGCTCACCAGGATCATCGAGGTGATCGGGATGAAAACCCGTGAGTTCTCGTTCTCGATTCTGATGTCGCCGGGCAGGTTCCCGAACCAGCCGAACAAGCCTGGGGCGAAACGGACGAGGGCACCGATCACCAGGACCGCCGCACCGATCAGCATCATGAGGTTGCCCAGTCTCATGGGGGTCAGCGCACAGAGCTCAGTCTTCGTCGTCGTGACGACGAGTGACCGTTCGTGGGCTATCGGCGCGCCCGCGCAGCACCGAGATGTCGCTGGCGCCGACCTTGGCGACGGCGTCGGAGACACGATCGACGTCGTCTTCGTCGGCGGTGACGGTGAGGACGAAGCCATCTCGTTCGATGACGTCCCGGTACTCGGTGTCGGTGATCTTCCTCTTGGTGGCGTCATGATCTGTAGCGCCGAGCAAGGCACCCAGGACACCGCCGGTGATCGAACCACCCATCACGCCGGCGGCACCGGCGATCGCGGCCGCACCGAGCGTTCCGACGGCGAGAAGCGCTCCGATTGGTGAGGCGATGATCACGCCACCTGTTGTGGCGAGAAGAACGCTTCCCACACCGGCGGCTCCACCGCCCACGGCTCCACCGATTGCCCCCTTCCGCGCTTCGGCGCCAGGGTCATCGAAATGGTCGACGTAGACGAACCGCTCTGTCTCCTCGTATCTGCCGACCGTCTTCTCTCGCCAGACCACGCCCAGGGCGTCGGCATCGACACCCAACTCCACTAGTTGGTCGATTGCAGTCTCGGTCTCGTCTCGATCGGGGAAGACCCCGACGACGGCGGG
This sequence comes from Acidimicrobiia bacterium, assembly GCA_036373995.1. GTDB lineage: Bacteria > Actinomycetota > Acidimicrobiia > Spongiisociales > ZC4RG35 > JANQRA01. The sequence goes on along the minus strand of DASUUP010000389.1, from coordinate 19,956 downwards.
CATGTAGCCAATGTACCCGTGGCAATTCCATCCCGAAACCACAAGGCCACGAGGTACCCGGGTTCCGTAGTGTGTGGGGAGATGACCGAGCGCGACACGACAACGCTGCGGCGGCCGGAGCCGAGGACGAGTCCTGGGGACGACGACGCCGTTGCCCACATCGTCATGAGAGACGACCAGATGAAGGGTTATCTCACCGGGAAGCCGATCAGGGCGCTATGCGGCAAGGTGTGGGTGCCGACCCGTGACTACCAGGGCCTGCCCATTTGCCAACCGTGTTCGGATGAACGCGATCGAATCGTTGCCGGGATGAAGAACCTGAACTGAGACTCGGCTCTAGCCGACCGGTTGTCGCACTCGAGGTGGTACCGGTATCAGATCGAGCAGGCGGGTGTTGAGCCGATAGAACAGGGGCGTCGGCATCGAGCCCTGGCCGTGGTGGACATTGATGTCCTTGAGGAGACGCAGCCACTGGCCAAAAGCCCTATCCGGTGAGACCGACTCATCCTCGATTGCCTTGGCGACTTCGTCGATACGCTGCGTCAAGTCTTCGAACTGCTCATCAGGGGTGATGCCGGACAGACGTCGCGAGATGCCCGTGCGGACACGATGCAGACCGGCATTGCCGAGCTCGAGAGCGAACCGGGCGGAGTCGTCGACGCTGAGCACGATCTCCTGATCGTCGAGGGTGACGTGAAACCCGTCGGCCTGGGCTGAAAACTGGAGGGTGTTCAGCGGCCAGTCCCCCAGCTTGCGCTCACCGGTACTCACAGACAGCACTTCGTCGGCGATGTCCACCACGACGTTCACAGGCAGTTTGTGGTGGCCGGGTACTCGAAGTCTTGCGTCGAACGACGACATCTCGCTTGTCTCCATCTCAGTCGTGCCCAGCCCGACCCAGACAGGTATGTAAACGATACCGAATCCGTTCAGGACACGGGGAGACGCGGGAAATCTCCGCAAACCACGTCCACGAATAAGGTGGCGTCATGACCCGACTCGGCTATCAGATCCCCAACTTCACCTACCCCCGAACCGGTCCCGGAGATCTCTTCGATGTGATCGCCCGCCAGGCCAAAGAGGCCGACGCCTCCGGGTTCGACACCGTCATGGTGATGGACCACTTCTATCAACTTCCCGGCCTGGGCGACCCCGACGACTACATGCTGGAGTGCTACACGCTGCTGGCCGCGTTGGCCAGGGAGACAGAGAATGTCCGCCTCGGCTCCCTCGTCAGCGGAAACACCTACCGCAATCCCGCAGTTCTCGGCAAGGTCATCACGGCACTGGATGTCGTATCGGAGGGCCGTGCCCTGTTGGGCATCGGTGCCGGCTGGTACGAGATGGAGCACACCTCCTTCGGGATCGAGTTCGGGACCTTCACCGACCGTTTCGAGAAGCTGGAAGAGGCTCTTCAGGTGATTCTTCCCATGCTCGAAGGCAAGCGAGCTTCCTTGGACGGGGAGCACTATCAGTTCCAGGACGTGATCAACGAACCTCCGCCCGTCGATCGAATCCCGGTGATGATCGGCGGTTCCGGTGAGAAGAAGACACTGCGCATGGTGGCCCAGTACGCCGACGAGTCGAATCTCATCGCCGCACCAGGTGACATCCCCCGGAAGCTGGAAGCCCTCGACGGCCATTGCGAACGCCTCGGCCGGAACCGGTCCGAGATCACGGTCAGCTGGCTCCGATCGGCGTGCATCGCACCGACGATGGAACAAGCACAGGCGGAGGCGAACGCCTGGCTCGATAGAAGAGGCTTCGACGAGAAGACGAGAGCCGCAGTCCTCTCCAGATATCACGTCGGGGACCCCGAAACGGTGGCAGCGGAGTTCGCAGAGGAGCTGACGACCGGTGTGGACGGGTTCACGGTCAACATGCCCGCCAACGGCCACATCCCTGAGCGCGTTTCGCTTCTCGGCGAGACCCTGGCACCCCTCCTCGACTGAGTCGCCCCCAACACCATCGGACTAGACGAGGAACAAGGCACCACTAGGTAAGACCGCAGCCGAGGGTTCCAGACTTCGCTGAGCGCTGTCTGGAACCTGGTTGGCGACTCCCGCTCCATTCTCGGCCCACCCCGCCAACGGGCGTAAGCTCGGTGGAGTGGCACTTCTGGTTGGAACCGTGTCCGGGGCTTCGACCCTCGATGGCGAGTCGCTGGTCGAAGGTGTGAAGGTCAACCACATCGTCGCGCTCGACGACGGGTGGTGGGCGGTCGACGAGACAGGACGCATCATCCACGACGGCGAAGTAATCGCGCGGATGCCCGAGGGGACAGTCGCCCATTGCATCCAGCCCACCGATCAGACCACCTGGATCGGCGCCGACCAAGCACGCCTGTTCAGTCTCGACTCGAAGGGGCTGACCGAAGACGAGTTCTTCGCCGACGCGCCCGGACGGGATAGCTGGTACACGCCGTGGGGTGCGCCGGCCGACATCCGTTCCATGGCCGTGGACGCCGACCACACGTTGTATGTCAACGTGCACGTGGGCGGTGTGGTCCGCTACGACAACACCGGGGTCGTCCCCACCATCGACATCGACGCGGACGTCCACCAGGTCGGCACCCACCCGACACAGCGGGGCGCGGTGTTCGCCGCGTGCGCCCACGGGTTGGCTGTCTCTCACAACGGTCACGACTTCGAGATTCGCTCAGATGGCCTCCACGCCGCGTACTGCCGGGCCGTGGCGGTCCTGGACGACCGGGTCGTGGTGTCGGCCTCGACAGGACCGAGCACCTCCCGGGGAAGGCTCTATGGGGGCGATCTGTGGTCGGGTGATTTCGAGCCTCTCACACGGGGATTGCCCGAGTGGTTCGATGCCAATCTCAACACCCACTGTCTGATTTCTCGGGACGATGGTCTGTACGCCGGCTTGGGCGACACCGTGTGGCGGTCCGACGATGCCGGCGACAGCTGGGAAGTGGTCTCATCCGGGTTGGCACAAGTCACGTGTCTCGCGTAGGCGAGGGCCGGACGACTGGCGCGAGCTCGACCTGATGGCCCAGACGTTCAAGAGCCTGGACCCGACCTCCACGCCATCGCAGAGCCGGTTTCTATGGAGGGTCGCCCCTCCGGTGATCCGAGGAGTGGGCCGGACGTTGTTCGCCTTGCGTGTCGAAAAGGAAGCCGATCTCCCTCCTCCTCCGTTCATCGTCGCGGCCAATCACTACTCACACTTCGATCCGGCCGTGGTCGGCGCAGTCATCGGTACTCCGGTGAGGTTTCTCGCCGTAGAGAGCCTGTTCGGCACCAACAAACTCCTCGACTGGCTCATCATTGGTTTCGGCTCCATACCGACGCCCCGTGGTCGTCACCCGGTAAAGGCCGTTCGAACCGCCTTGGAAGCCTTGGATGCCGGCGATATCGTCGGCGTCTTCCCGGAAGCCATGCGAGTTTCCCATTGGGGCTTGCTCCCACCCCGTCGCGGCGCAGCGTGGCTCGCCAAACGCGCTGGTGTTCCGATAGTTCCGGTCACCGTGGTTGGGACTGGACGTGCCTTCAATCTCGACAATCGCCTCCGACCGGCTCGGGTCCGGGTGGTCGTGGGACGTGCGATTCCGCCGGACAGCGGTGACCTCGATGGTCTCACCGAGCGCTGGGCCAGGTGGGTGACGTCCCAGATCGCGAGATACCCGGGGTCGGAGTCACAGGGCCCGCAACGAACCTCCATCCCATGAAGAGTTCCACGTCGAGCCGATTAATCGCGAATTAACCGCCCCCTCCTATGACTGAGTCAGCACCGGGGCTGCACCCCCGGCAACATCGGCTCAAAGGAGGAGACAATGGCCGATTCGACAATCAGACCTTCGCTGGATCAGACACCGCCCACCCGGCGGGGGCGTCTCACGGCGGCAGTCATCACGATCCTCATCCTCAGCATCGCCAGTCCGGCATATGCAACCACCACAAGACTCGAGTTCTCGGGCGTCCAGCAGACGATCGGTCAAGGAGACCCGGGTCGCTCATGGGTCTCGGGCTCAATCGAACATGTCCGTGGTCGTCAACTCTTCGGGTTGTCCATCCCGGACGCCACGACCGGTCTACCGACGGGAACGACGGACGGTCGACTCAACTACAACCTCGATCTCACGACATTCGAGGGTCGAGTGTGGGGTGCGGTGACAATCGACTACGGCGACGGCGGGTTCGAAGGAACATTCTCGGGATCCATAGGCCCCGCCAACGTCCCGGGCGGGCTGCTCGGTGAGTTCCAGTTCGTGGGCCACGGCTTCGGAAATCTGGAAGGGACGCAAGTCCGGGCCATGGTCAGAGAGCTGATCGCCTTCGGAAGCGCAACCTTCGACGGCGTCATGTTCACGCCAGGAGAGGAGTGAAGTCCAGCCGATGAACGAGTTACCCCCACACCCGGGACGGCAACGAGAAACAAGGCCGTGCCACGACTCTTTCTGTCCGCCCAACTGATCGACTCGTGGGCGAAAAGCGGCCAAACCAGCTATCGCCAAACCCAACCCTGCCCATGGAAGGATGGGCTCTTCCGTGGGCGAGCGGTAACCCTGCCGGATCGAGTTGAATGTGACTGCGCCGAAATAGACCGTGGCCATGGCCCGGCAGCGGGCGTGGTCACACGTCTCCAGAAGATCGGAGTACAGCCGGGCGTCCAGCCCGAACCGCGCCCAGGCGCCCAGATCTGACTCATCGTCGGCGGCCAGCCTGAGTGCGTCGTAGCCGAGATCATGGCTCTGGCATGACGAGAGAAAGTCATCCGGGCCGACCTGTAGGGGCGTTGAACAGCTACCGCCCGGATTGATCCACGAGCCCGATTCGTTGACCGGGGCATAACCCAGCTCGGAAGCGACCTCGTCCATGTCCACGACGTATTCGGCTCTCCGGTCGATCAATGACTCAACCAGCTCCGTGACCTCACTCGGCTCGTTGCGGGCGGGATTGTTGATTACATGTCCGATGCCGCTGACTATGAGCGTCAGCAACCCGAGAAGTGTCGCCCGCATCACGAATCCGGCAGACATGAAATATCTGATGGGCGTGATCCGCCAGACACGTCGAGGGGCATCGGTCAGCTCTGTCGCCAGAGAGGATGCAGCCAGCCCTCTCGTTCTGACTGAGTGACTCGTGACCGGTCTCATGCCGCGAACATGCCGCATGGGTGGACTGGCGACTATCGGGTTCGACCCCGACGGGATATTCCCCTAGGGGTTTGCCCCGACACGGCGACAACTCAGTCGGGATCGACGAAACCAGTGGAGAAGGCGATCCGGGTCACCTCGTGGCGGCTGGCAACCCCGAGCTTGTCGAAGATGTGCTTCATGTGTGTCTCCAGCGTCTTCACACTGATCTCGAGCTCGTCTGCAATCTCGCGGTAGCGATAGCCACGGGCAATGAGTGTCATGACCTCACGCTCCTTTGGGGTCAGACCCTCGAGCTCAGGGCTCTCGGCCACGATGTCGTCCAGCTGCATCAGGTAATTGGCCACGAACCTGGATACGGGCCGTCCTCCGCCCAAGACCTGTTCGATGTTGTCGGCCAACTCGGCACCATCCGCCTTCTTGACGACGTAGCCGTCGACTCCGACCCGAAACATCCGCACCACGTCCTCCCCCGATGTCGAAACCGTGTAGGCGAGGAACCTGATGTCCTGGTTGTGCCTCTTGACTCCTTCGATGACCGCAGCACCTCCCCCGCCTTCGAATCTCACGTCGAGGAGAACCAGATCGGGCTCACGCTCCAGGATCATCTCGACAGCTGCGCTCGCCTCCGACGCCGAACCCACCAACTCATAACGCTCTCCGAGGGCCTGTTGAATGCCGGAGAGCATCAGCGGGTGGTCCTCCACCACGAACACACGGGGGCGCGCCGAATCACTCATTCGCCGGCAGGAACATGGCCACGTCGGTTCCGGCGCCAGAAGCAGACTTCACCGCTGCCCGGCCGCCCAGGCGTTGCAGAGGCTCGATGATGGAGTGCTCGATCCCCGAGCCCAGACGAGAGGCCCCATCGAAGCCTCTTCCACGGTCACGGACGTTCACCCGGATACCGTCGTCACGAATCTCGACGAACAGATCGATGGTCGAATTCCCGGCGTGGCGAGCCGCGTTGGTCATCGCCTCGTGGACCGCCGAAACCAGGCTCTCGAGACGGGGCGTCATCTCGGTGTCACCCTTGATCACCTGCTCCACCTCGACCCGATAGCGATCCTCGACATCAGCGCGGGCGTCGAGAAGGCGGGCTCGCAGTCCGTCCCGGTAGGGAGACCGGTATTGGTTGATGGTACGACGTAGCTCTCGTTCCTGGACGCGGGCCAGGTAGCGAACCTCGTCGGCGTCACCCGATTTCGACATGATGAGTTTCAGGGTCTGCAGCACCGAGTCGAGGAGCCGGCGAGCAATCCTCGATCGCTCCTCGAGCCTGGTAGCGATCTCCCTCTCCGCCACCAGAGCCTCCTGGGCATCTCTGGCCTCTGACTGCGCCACCACCCGAAGCCGTTCTGCCGATCGAAGAGCATCGAACGCCCAACTGACGATCAACGCCACGATCAAGAACTGAATACTCCCCACGACCCGGACCGCTTGAAGTTCCATCAGCACGTGAAGCCAGGCGAATATTCCAGTGAACAGCAGTCCCGCCAACGCAGTTACCTCCAACCTGAAGGCATAGGCCACGAGAAAGAGCCACGACATCGGGAGGCCGCCGGCCACGAAATCACCGGCCCCGGCGAGCCAGCCGGCGGCCAGGACCAGCAACACCATTGCCCCGTCGAGAGCCACATACCAGGAATCCCGAAGGAAACCGCTCCGCACCGCGACCAGCATCAGAAGCGTGCTGAGGGTGGCGAGCGCCATGGCTCCTGCGAGCACCCCAGAATCCAGTGACGGGGAGACGTCCTCGTTGAGGATGGTGAGGGTGAGCGCCACCATCCACAGCCATCCGAGCAGCCGCATGAGCAGCACGACCCGGGCCAGCGTCTCATCGACCGGAATACCAACCCGGGTTTCCTCCACGCCAGTCACACGAGCAAGGCTATTTCGCCCGACCCCTTCGATGCGGGGCGAATCCATGGCCACGAATCCTGCGCTCTGGCGCTGTCCCCGTCAATCGGGGTAGACCCCGATAGACAAGTCTCTTCTTCGTGCTGCATGCTCGCGATATCCGGAAGCAAGGAGGAGACATGAGGAGAATGGCCGCGGTCCTCTCGACGGCCGCGATGTTCGTTGCCATCTCGGTGCCGATCGCATCGGCTACACCTGGAGAGGGGGTGTACCTGTCTCTCGGGACGTCGCTGGCAGCCGGATCCCAGGCCGACTCGGCGGGGAATACCACATTCTCGTCTGACCGCTCATACACCGATCAGCTGCATCAACGCCTCAAGGGGCGTCTCGCCGGTGAGCTGACCCACGTGAAACTGGGCTGTCCCGGTGAGACGACCGACCAATTCCTCGGCGGGGTCGACAAGGACGGCGACCCATCGAACTGCGCCGCGTTGTATGCCACTGGCTCACAGATTGGTGATGCACTCGCCACGATCGAGGGCGGAGACGTGATACTGGTGACGATCGACGTCGGCGCCAACGACCTCTTCGACGCCCTGGAACTCTGCGGGAATGACGCCGCGTGCCTCAATGCGCAGATCCAGAGCGTCGCAGCCAAGGCGGCACAGATCGTTCTCGAGCTCAGGGGCTCGGGATACACGGGTCCCATCGTCGCCATGAACTACTACAACCCGCTTGCAGCGGCCGCCATCGGTTATATCAATGGCGTGGCCGGCCAACAGTCACCCAACTTGGAGTTTGCTCTACTGAGCGACGTCCTGGTCTCGGGTCTCAACGGTGCCCTCGCACAGGCGTATGGCTCACTGGCAGTTCCGGTCGCCAACGTGTACGGCGCATTCAATGCCGGCGACTTCGGGGATGACTCACCAAGCAACGAAACGCCGGACAACGTCGACGTCTTGTGCAAGCTGAGCTACATGTGCCCGGGCGGCGAGACGGTGAAAGCCAACATCCACCTGAACAGACATGGCTACAGAGTCGTGGCCAAGGCATTCCTCGACTACATCGACTGGTAGCACTCCCCTACCCCTTCCCGGGGGTTCAGGCCCCCGGGAAGGGCGTGGGACTTCACCTCGGGCTCCGGCTCATCACGGTGAGGACCGGTATCAGCACCGACAAAACGCCTTCTCGATGCGTGTGGGCGGGCTCGAGGACCGCCACGTAGACCATCACGGCTCCTCCCACGGGGTCTGGAACCCCGATTCCGGGCGGGGATCGCAGATTCGTAGGATTGCCGGCATGACGACGACGGTGACGAAGCCTGGGAGCCGGGTCCGCCTGGCGGTGTGGCTACTCCACATGGCGCTTCCGCTGCTGGCACTCTGGCTGCTCCTGGCTCAACCCGAGCTGGATGTCACCTGGCAGCATCAGCCCAGCCATTTCTGGCTCGTGGCCGGCGTAGCCGCCATCAACGTCGTCCTCGCCCTGAGAGTCCTTGCCGCGGCCCGCCTCCGAGAGGACGCACGTCTGCTCATCGTCGGTTACGCGTTCGTGCTGGCGGCCGGCTTCCTCGGGCTGCATGCCCTAGCTACCCCTGGGGTTCTCCTCAGTGCCCCCAACGGCGGTTTCGAGATCGCCACGCCGGTCGGTCTGGCCCTGGCCTCCGTCCTGTTCGCCGCGGCCTCTATCGACTTTTCCCCGCCCGCCTCCCGGGCGATCGTCAGGAGGGATCGCCTGATGGGATGGCTCAGCACGGCGCTGCTTCTCTCCTGGGCGGTGGTGTCGCTTGCCCAGCTGCCACCGCTGGCCGAGCCCCTCTCCGAGCGTGCCGTGGGAGGCATGCGCTGGGTGGCAATCGCGGCCGTTGCCATCTACGCCCTCGCCGCCATCGGCTTTCTCATCACACATCGTCGCCGCCCATCGGTGATGCTGGTCGCTCTGATCACCGCATCCGTGCTTCTCGCCGAGGCCATGGTGACGATCATCTGGGCACGGAGCTGGCAGCTGTCGTGGTGGCTGTGGCACATCCTGATGGCAGCGGCATTCGGCTTCGTTGCCTACTCGGCATATAGCCAGTACGAACGGGAGGGAGGTTCGGCCGGGATATTCGACGGGATAGTCTCCCAGTCCACCGCCGAGGAAATCCGCGAGCAGTATGGCGGCGCTCTGGAGACACTCACCGACGCTCTCCAGAAGTCTTTGCGAGCCGGTCTCAGCGAACATGAGATCGGACTGGTGGTCGACGGCCTCTCCTCTCGCTTCGTCCTCACGGAAAACCAGACAGAGATCCTCAGACGAGCCGCCGGATCTCTGGCAGACGAACGCGACCAGGCCCAGCGTTTGGGGGCGCTGGCCCTGATCGGCACCGAGCTGAGCGTTGAGAAGGGAAGCGAGGCCATGCTCGAGCAGATGATCACGATTCTGGGCCCACGTTTCTCACCGGACGTGGTGCGGATCGGGACGAGGACCGACGACGTGGTCGTGTACCCGCCCAACCTGACCTCGGCACCATGGCCGGAAGACGCCTTCGAGCACACCCAGGACCTGAATGTCGGCACGGGCCGAGTGGGAGTCATCGAGTTTGCCCGACGAGGAGACGAGTTCCGCCCCAAAGACATCGCCGTCTTCGAGACGCTTGCCGCCGAGATCGGCATCGCCCTGGACAACGCCCGGCTGTACTCACAGCTGGACGGTCTCTTCCGCACATACCTCTCACCCGACGTGGCCGAGTCGCTTCGAGCTGACCCTTCACGGGCCGAGCTCGGCGGTTCGCTCGTGGAACTGACCGCCCTGTTCGCCGATTTGCGCGGCTTCACCTCTTTCTCGGAGTCGACCGACCCGGCCACGGTCATGGAGACGCTGAATCGCCTCTTCGGGAGAGCGGTCCCGGTGATCCTGCGCCGAGGAGGCACCGTCGTCCAGTTCGTGGGAGATGCCCTCTTGGCCGTCTTCGATGCCCCGACCCCCCAGAACGACCACGCCTTTCGCGCCGCCCTCGCAGCCATCGAGATGCAGGAGGCGATCGCTGATGAGCTGGGCGACGACGGAACCGGCCCGAGGTTCAGAATCGGGATCAACACGGGCGCCGCCGTCATCGGCAACGTCGGCAGCGCCGAGATGCGCAGCTTCAACGTCGTCGGTGACGCCATAAACGTCGCATCCCGTCTCGAGACATCCGCGGAGGTCGGCCAGGTGGTGATTGGCGAGGCGACTTACCATGCGATCGCTGACAGGGTCTCGGTCACCAGCCTCGGGCCCATCGAGCTGAAGGGAAAGGCGGAGCCGATCGTCGCCTACCGTCTGGACGGGATCACGGCGGCGTCACCGAGCTGAGTCAGGCGACCCGGCGTCAGCCGAACCGTCGATCCGCTCACCGCCCACCCGCGCAAGCCAACGAATCACACGGGATCAGGTGTTGAGAACCACGACCGAGCATGCTGACTCGAGGAGCAGTCTCTCCACCCTCGGCCCCAGGAAAAGACGTGGGGACCCGACCCGAAGCCCGGTGCCGATCACAATGAGATCGATGTCCTGTGCAGCCCTCGCCAACACGTTGTCGACCATGCTGCCGCCCATTGCGATCTCGGTTGCCGTTCGCACCCCTGCCCTGTCGCCGGCCTCCCTGAGCTCGTTGACGATCCCGTGGGCGATGTTGAGGCGCGTGGCGACCGCGGTGGTCCGAGCTCCCGACATCTCCGTACTCAATTCGGGGTCGACTACGTGGTATAGGACCACCTCGGAGTCTCCACCCGCGAGACTGAACGCGAGATCGGCAGCCCGGGAGGCAGCGTGACCTCCACCCGTCGGAACCAGAATCGACTTCGGTGGCCATTGACCGCGCCGCGCTGTGAACACCAAGGAAGGGCATGGCGCCAACCGGACGACGGTGTCCACCACCGAGCCGAAGAGATGGTCATGGTCCTGGCGCGCAGGGGCACCCATGGCGATCAGGTCGTAGCCCTTCTCAGCCTCTTCGAGGATCGCGGTGGCGGGATCGCCCTCTCCTACGCGACCGGTGACGTCGGTGTGCCTGGGGAAGAGCCGAGCCAGGGAAGCCAGTTGTTCCTGGGCTGACGATCTCGCGCTCCGCTCGGCGACACTGAAAAGGGTCACGTTGGCGCTCTGCAGACCCAGAGATGTCAGGACCGATGCCTCGAGCGACCGCGTGTACTCGCTCTCGAGGGCACCCGCGCCTTGGCCCGGCCGGATCGCGATCAGGACCCTGTCTACCCGGCCGAGCGGAGATACGGTCTTGTCGGTGCGAGTTTCAGCCGCTCCGAAGACCAGGCGTAGCCCGATAGGCGCCATCAACGAAGTAGCCACCGAGACCAGCACGATCATGGAGTAGACCTCGACGCCGAGGATCCCCATCGAAAGGCCAAGAGAGGCGACGATGATGCCCAGAACGCCCCTGGCGTTGAGGGCGACCCCGTAGCCGATGGCTTCCCGCACATCGGTCCGGGCGAGGTATCGGGCGCCGATGTAGGCGCCGACCAGCTTCGAGGCAGCCGCCACAATCAGGAGAATCACCGTCAGGGCCACGAGACTCGGCCGGCCCAGGGTCTCCAGCGAGAGACGGAGACCGGCGATTGCCAAGAAAACCGGCGCGAACACGCCGAACGTGATGCTCTCCAGACTCCGTCCGACTTCGGGTGGGAGCCGACGGATCTGACCGAACACTACCGCCATCGCGAACGCTCCGAGCACCGGCTCGAGGTGAAGGGCATGCGAGAAGGCTCCCCAGATGAAGCAGCCGACGACGAGAAGTGTCAGCGTCGCATCCCGTGATCGGGATCGCTCCTGGATCACACGAAGCCCTATTCGGGCGAGTGGTCTGGCCACGAACAACGTGGCGGCGAGAAATACCACCACGGCTACGAGCGTCTGGATCACGTTTCCGGCATTCACCCCGCCCGCCGCTGCCAGCGAGGTGACGACGCCGAGAAGCGTCCATCCGAGGATGTCGTCGATCATCCCAGCAGCCAGGGTGGACTGGCCGAACGGGGTCCTGATCAACCCCATATCGGCGAGGATCTTGGCGAGGACGGGGATCGCCGAGAGAGCCAAGGCGACCGCCAGAAAAAGAGCGAAGACACGCCTCCGTTCCGGGTTGACGAGAAGGTCGTCCGGGAAGACCAGGCTGACACCCAGCCCGGCGACGAAGGGGACCACCAGCCCGGACAGGCCCACTGCGGTTGCCACCCGGGCCCTGGACCGGATGAGACTCAGGTCGGTCTCCAGACCCACCACCATCAGGAGGAACATCACTCCAAAGAGGCCGACGACCTCGAGCAGTTGGGACTGGATCTCTGTGCCGGGGACGATCCACCGCCCCAACTCGGGGAACAGCGCGGATAGCAGAGACGGCCCCAAGACGACCCCGGCGAGAAGCTCTCCGACGACGGAGGGGAGCCCCACCCGTTTGACGAGTCCCCCGAACAAACGAGCAGTGCCCAAGAGGATCGAGAACGAGAGAACCAGTTTGAGCAGGTCCTCGTGAGACATGCCAGCGAACGGCTCCAACCGACACCTCCTTCCACATGGCCTGCGGGGTTAGCTGACGGACTCGAGCTGGAAGGTGCTCTACCCGGCTCTCGCCGAGATTCGCCCCAGATGATGGGTCCCCCGCCCCGGTCTCGATCCGGGCTCGGCGTGTGCGCGGCATCGTACCCGGAACCGGGCTCATCGATGCTCACGGGTAACCCGCGCCGCGGGCTGGGATCAGCGCCCGGTCATGCGGCCGATCACGTCGTACACGGTGCGGGTTGGCTCGAGCCCACACGCCTCGAAGAAGCCATAGTTCGGGTTGTTCTCCCGGTCTTCGATGGCGCGATCGTAGGCAGCATCGTCTTCCCAGACAGAGACCATGTAGACGACTTTGTCGCCGCGCGACAGGTAACAGTCGATCAAGCCCTCGGGACGCTCACCGACGACCATGTTGGACCAGGCTCCGAATATGTATTCGGCATCGGGGTCATCGACCGATGCATGGGCAATGGACATGATCAACGGATGCTCCTCACTCCGGGCCAGGTTCTATATACAGCCCTGAGGAGCAGGAATCAACGGAGGCCGAAGCGCGATTCCTCGATCCCTCGGCCGTGCGATCTAGCTTGCGACCTCGAGTTGCTCGGAGTCGAGCTCTTCGCACTGCCACTGCAAATCGGCGATGGTCGTCTCAATGCTCTTCGCCTGCTCCTCGAGCCCCTCGGATTGAAGCGATCGGGCCAGGTCGGCGAGACGTTCAACCACGAGATCGAGGCTCCGGGCATAGCGTTTTAGCACAGCCTTCATGACATTCTCCTCGGTGATCCGACGAAGGATCAACCAATGGGCAACCAGTACCCGGCGCGCTCCTGAGCGAAACCGTCATTTTCGCCGCGGATCACTCCGACCGTGTCGCATATCTGAAGTCCCGGAACGGCCAATCTCGCCTCAGCCAGTCGGACACGGCCCGCCAGACCACTGTGTCCATATCGGCACGGTTCTCGGTGACCCAGGAACTGACGTACGCATCGGTGGGCCCGTCCTCGTCTGGGTAGATGTAGAGACAACCGATGACGTCGCCACCATCGAGAATCGAGTAGGTGAACGCCTCTCTCCGCTCGAACTCCAGGGCGTGCTCCTCCAGATCGCCGAGGTTCCGGTCCAGGGTCATGGGTCGGGGCCACTTGCTCCAGTCGCCCGGTGTCGAACGGATGTGTTCCATGCTCGAAGACCATGCCTCGTAGTCCCGTTCGTTGTGGGCCGGCCCCAGAGGCTCGAGATGAAAGCCCGGCCCTTCGAAGAAGGTGGGGGGTTGGAATCGCTCGGGTACGAAGCCCTCCGCCACCTCGATGCCTCAGGATCTAGCGGTCAGCCTGAAGAGCTGTATCTCACGGTCGGTCTTCTCCTCGTATCGACCATAGCCAGGCGAAACGTCGACCACCCGTTCCCACACTCGCTCGCGTTCTTCTCTTGAGATGAGCTCGACATCGACCGGTATAGTGCCTTCACCTTCGTCTACGGTGACGTCCGACGCGTTCGCGGCCAGGTTGTACGCCCAGGCAGGATGTCGGGCCGATCCGGCGTTGGAGGCGACGACGATCCAGGACCCCGCTCGCTCATCGTTCGGGAACCACCCCAGGACGGTGTCCCGGCGCTTCCCGCTGCGGGCTCCAACGGTGCCGAGACGAAGCAGAGGCCACCCTGGACCTTGACACCGATGCGGAACATGACGTCTCCCATGAAGGACATGCCCTTCGCGAAAAGCCGAACGAATCCCGGCATCTCCGCGCCGCGTGTTCCCCGTGGCGGCAACTCGATCTTGGGCCTATCGGTCATGCTGCGAGGCGAGGGTAGTCCTGGGCCTCCCACCTTCGGACTGGTTCAACTCACAAATGGCGACATCGCCACCCGTTCTGCGACCGGTGCGTCCCGATCTGAGCTGAGATCTTCGAGCCAGGCCTCCAGAATGGGCATGGCCGCGTCGTAGCCACGGGCTGCGACGGCCCGCGGCGTGTCGAACTCCAACATCGACACGCCGCGAATGTCCAAGTCCAGATAACAGTCGGCGAGGCCGTCATGGATCTGGGCGTCACGTTCCCGCATGGAAGCGGTGATCATCGAACGCATCAGCACCGCCGACATCCTCGGATACGCGGCGCCTCCGCCCCTCCACCTCGAGCGAAGGGCCTGCCATCCGGAGGCCGACAGGCCATAGTCGCCGTGCGCTCCCGGCCCTCGAGGCGGCGCCACATCCGAGGCCACGAGACGACCAAGTGGTGAGTGGATCCGGGCGACGTCGACGGGGAGATTGTTGAGCACGCCTCCATCGACGAGAAGCGCATCACCGTAGGGGACCGGAGGCATGACACCGGGTATGGCACTGGTGGCCCTGATGGCGAGCACGACGGACCCTGTGTCATGGACGTGGGCTCGTGAAGTGGTGAGATCGGTCGAGACAGCGAAGTAGGTGAGCCGTAGATCCTCGATGTCCCGCTCACCGAACCTCTCCCGGGCGTAACTGGTGATGCGCTCGCCTTTGACGAGTGACACGATCGGGATGGTGTAGTCGAGCGAATCGGCGAACCTGTCCTCGGCCCAGGCCACCACCTCCTCCGGACTGGATCGATCGGCGACAGCAGCTCCCAGCACGGCGCCCATCGAAGACCCGGCCACCATGTCGAGCGGGAAGCCGAGCTCGATCAGCGCCCGATACACACCGATATGGGCGAAGCCCCTGCCCCCTCCCCCACTGAGGACCAGAGCATTCGATCGGCCGACAGCGACACGGGCGAGACGGGCGACGTCGTCTCGGTGTCCGACGCGGACATGAAGGACACGCCCTGCAGCGAGAGCCTGCCGCAGACTGGCCGACCCGGTGGGTGGCTCTGAGTCGTTACCCACGATGACCAGGGTGCGGGCAACCGATCGTCCAGCCGTGCCGGCTATGGCTTCGAGATGGCCGACCTCTCTCGCAGATGTGCCAGGGCCAACGAAGACGAGGAGCTGTTCGACCATGCCAAGAGCCCGCCGAGCCCAGTGGTCGGGCTCGTTGCCCACATCGATCACGACGAAATCGGCTGCCAGCTCCGTTTCGTGGATGAATCGGGATAGACGCACCTCCTCGAGGCCACCCGGCTCGGAACTGGCGATTCCGGGATGGGCCAGGGAGGCTTCCACGAGCTCCCGGGAGAGACGCCGGACCTCGCCAAAACGACTCAGCTCGGTTTCGATGCCGTCCACGAGCGGCCCGATGCTCACGCCGGGGCCAACGAGCACACCTAAGACAGTGCTGGGTGCGGAGTGCCACCGCGGGCTCTTCGAACGGGCCAGTGCATCGAGGAAGAGCTCGACCATCATCCGGGGCTGTTTGTCGATCAGCCCGAGAAAAGTCTGCTCGGACATCTCGGCGACCACGGTGTCCCGCGATGCGGTGACCGTGCCCGAACGGGGACGATGCTGCAGAAGCCCGACTTCGCCAACCACGTCGCCGCGCCCGAGCTCGCCGACCTTGATCTCACCTTCCACACCTTCCGCCGGGTCGGCCCGTGTTGTCGTGAGACGGCCCCGGACCACGAAGTAGACCGAATCCGATGCATCTCCTTCGGAGAACAGCACCTCACCCGCAGTGAGACGATGCCAGCGAACGGAGCTGCAGGTGGCGATGAGGGTGTCTTCATCCACCATCCCGAAGTGGTTCGCCAGCAACTCTGCCAGCTCGCCTTCCTCCGCTCTCCTTATGGCAACGTGAACCAAGAGATCTGCGAGGTCGGGGTCCTCCGCAAGCAGACGGTCGAAGTCGGATACTTCAACGGCGATCAGCTCCGACGCTTCCGTGGCTGTCACAGTGGCGGTGCGACGACCTCCCCCAATGGCCACCATCTCGCCCACGATGCTTCCGGGCTCATCGATGTTGGCAATGACTGCCGTGACCTCGTCGAGATCCCTCGAGACCTGTAGCGAACCGTTGACCAGGAGAAAGACCGCGTTGGACTCATCGCCTTGATTGATGAGTGTGTCACCGCGGTCGAGCACCACCGGCTTTGCGCTCGGCGCGGCACGAAGTGACTGGACCAAATAGTCGAGAAGCGATCCCACCAACCGCAAAACTACCTGAATGGAACACTGTGTGCGTCCGGACTCCCCCGACAACGCCCGGTCACCCTGTGCCACCGGCCCCGAAAGTGGATAGGGCGTATCTCAGCCCGACCATCTGCCTCCTTCAGAGCGACAGGAGGTGTGGATGCCGATCATCACCGTGCGACCGCCGATTCCCTCGTACCTGCCGCTACTGACGGAGGGCGGGATGGTGGTCGCTCTGATACTTGGAGCGGTTCTGATTTCCGCGGTGCTTCTGATTGTCGTCAGCCGGAACAGGAAGCATCGCAAGATCGGGTGAGCATCTATCGATGGACCGCCATTGCCAAGACGACACTTGCATCATTGATCAGCGAGCTCCCGTCGAGGCTCAGTTGCGCCGGGACGCCAACCCGGCCAGGGATCGGAGGGCCGAGGGAGCCCGACGGGCCAAGAACACCGAGACCTGGTCTCCGGCACTGAGCTGGTTCGGTTGGCGCAGATCGATGATGAGGTCCTCGTCCTCCCTGGCCGAGTAGAGGTGCCATCGTCCCGGGATCCCCTTCAGCTCGTGTTCACCCTTGTCGTCGAACCCGAGGTTGGAGCCCACGCACATGTCTTTGACCGGGCTCGAGACCAAGACCTCGTCGGTACCGGCAAGTGATGTGATCCTCGCCGCCACGTTGACCGACACCCCAAGGACGTCTTCATCCACGACCTCGACCTCCCCGGTGTGCGCACCGGCCCGAATTGAGATGCCGAGCTCGTTGACCTGATGAGCGGCCATGACCCCGCATTCCACGGCCTTGGCCGAGGATGTGAAGACGATGAGGAATCCGTCGCCCGTGGTCTTCACTTCTTCCCCGGAGAACTCGTCGACGAGCTCTCGGATCACACTGTTGTGACTGTTCAGAAGACCCGTCCAGGCAATGTCGCCCATGTCGACGGCCATGCCCGTCGACTCCACTATGTCGGTGAACATCACGGTCATCAGCTTCCGATGCTGCAGCGGGCGCACCGGTTTGCTGCCGAGAAACCCGGCGATTGCCTGGAGAATGTCGTCGTGCTGCCCGAACCATGGAAGATGATCGGAGCCTTCGGTGAGGACCAGCTGCGCACCTGAGATCTGGTCGACCATTTCCTGAGCCCAGGTGACCGGGGCGAACGGATCGTCCCTGCGATTGACCACCAGGACGGGGAGATCTAGCAGGGGCAGGACGCTGGTCACATCGGCGCTGCGAACGGAGTCGACCAGGGCACGGGCCATCCCGGGGCTGGCGGAGGCTCGCTCGAAGACTGCGGCCAGGCGGGTCGTGACCGCGGAGTTTCGTGACGACGAGAATATCGAAGCGGTCTTTCCGCTTCCCCAGTGTTGGATCGCATCCTCGAAGGAGTCGATCAATCCTCCCCCGAGCAGAGCTCCCCGGGAGAAGGTCCCGTAGAGGATCAGGGCTTCGACCCGCTCCGGGTTCTGCGCCGCGAACAGGATGCTCAACGGGCCGCCCTCGCTGATGCCCATCAGGACGGCACGCTCCGACCCCACTGCGTCCATGACGGCGCCGATGTCTGCTGCCCGCTGGTCGAACCGCACCGCATCATCGGCCGGGTCGGAGAGGCCGGTGCCACGCTTGTCAAAGATGATGACACGACCAAGCGACGACAGCATCTCGAAAAACCGGGTGAACGAGGGCATAGTCCACTGCAGATCGAGATGCGAGACGAACCCGGGAGTCACGACTATGTCGGTGGGCCCTTCGCCAAAGACCTGGTAGGCGATTGCTGCTTCGGTCTCGGTGTAGCGAACGTCGGGCACATCGAGCACCCCATGAGGCTACGCGAATCGATCTGAGCGCCCATCAATCGGGCCGGCGCGAACCTGGTGTCACCAGGAGTGGATTCGCCCATCCCAGGTGAGGAACTTGCCGTTGTCGTCGGGTCGAAGCCGGTCCATGACCCGTTTGATGCCTGTGGCGCTCTCAGCCACCGTCACGGGAGCCCCCGGCCCACCCATCTCCGTCTTCACCCAGCCGGGGTGGATCACCACGGCCGTCACGCCCCGCCCTGCCCACTCCGGAGCCCGACGGCGGAACTCGTCGTTCAGCGCGGCCTTGGAGTCGCCGTAGTCGCCGAGGGATCCGGTTCGTCCCCGTCTGGCCCCCAATTGTGACGTCATGATGGAGATGTTTCCGCCCTCTCTGATCCGGCCCGCATCCAACAGAGCTTCGACTGTGCGTATGGGGGCCACCGCGTTCACTTCCATGGTCTCGGACCGGGAGACCCTCATGACCCCGGCGTTGTGGATCACGCGGTCCAGTTCACCTACCCGACCGACGAGTGTCTCGAGCTGTTGGAGATCGCGGACGTCGTAAGAGTGAGTGGTCAGCGACGAATCATCGCGCGGTGGTTGGCCGCTTCGCACGGTTGCGTGGACCTCCCAACCATCGGCGAGGTGCACGTCGACGAGGCCGAGCCCGATCCCTCTGCTGGATCCGACAATCAAGACACCGGGCATCGTGCTCTAATCATGCAGCGCGCGGATGGCGCGGTTCGCGTGGCTGACACGTCCGGCGAGGGTGCGGGCGACGAAGGCGTGCAACTCCGCGGCAACCCTGAAATCGACCCGACACAGCCGTGCAAAGCTCTCCGGGGTCAGGTGAAGCACCTCGCACGTAGCGTCGGCTACGACCGTGGCTGTGCACGGCTCGTCGCGATACAGGCTGATCTCGCCCAGGACGGTCCCACTGAGGAGGGTCCGGAGTCTGACCCGTTGACCGTCGGATCCCTCGAGGAAGACTGTGGCTCGGCCGGTCTTGATCAGGTAGATGCCCGGCGATCGGTCTCCCTGCCGCATGAGGACATCACCCGGCGCGAACGATCGGTCGACCAGATAGGTAGCGAGATCACGAGGGAGATCCGCCGGCAATTCCGGTTCAGTCCCCTCGCGGCCGCCCGCCTCGAAGAGAAGCTCGTCCTCGCACCGGGCGAGTCCGTGATCGAGGTCGGCATGGAGCTCGACCACATCGGCGTAGGAGTTGACGAGGTCACTGAACTGCGCGGTTTCCGCTCCGCCTAGCGCCGTGATGACAACAGCGACGCCGCGTTCCCGAGCAAGCAGCGCAACGCGCTCGAAGATCGCAACGGCCGACGAGTCCACGCCTGTGACCCTTCTGAAATCCAGGATGGCGAACCGGGGTGAGCGACCAGCCGGGCCCAGGCTCTCCCGCACCCGGCCGAGGACCCGGTTGGCCGTGCCGAAGAAGACGAATCCTTGGAGCTCGAGGATGAGTATGGAGTTGCCGGCGGCCACGAGATAGTCGGTGTCGGCCGGCGAGCGCTCGATGTTGCTCTGGTGTTCGGCACCGGTGAGGTCGTGTTTGATCACGTCGATGCGGCTGTAACGCAGAACAAAGAGCCCGGTCGCC
>DASUUP010000388.1:0-3708 GCA_036373995.1 Acidimicrobiia bacterium | reverse complement strand
TCCCCGCGACCTTCCGTCTCCCATTCCCGAAGACTTGCGGCGTCGCCGCCACCGAAACTGGTCAGAAAGTCGATGTCAGCGGTCGCTTCCAGACCATCGAGATCGCAGACCAGCGCGGCCGGGACGATGGCAGTTCTCGTCGTCGCGACAGGCTCGGGAAGCCCGGTTGAGGCGACCTGGCCCTCGAAGTTCCCCGACGAGCAACCAGTCTCAGGTAGAGAAGTCGAGCTGGCGGCGGTGAAGCCGGGGGACGCCAGTGGGCGGTCTCCGTCGGTGGGGTGTTGGGATCGGACTCCAGTCGAGCACCCCATCACATCTGCGACTTCTCTCAGGCTCAGCTCACCGACGTAGTGGAGGACGCCGCCTGCTGTTGACGGCGGGGGAGGCTGCGCACTTCTTCCCAGACTCGTGACGTCTCGGGTGACAAATCCGGCGGTACGGGATCGGGGGTCCCGAGCCTCGTCAACGCCTTCAATTCCGAACCGGGACGTCTTCGTCGTGAGGTGGCTCGATTGATCAGCACTCTTCTGAGCCAAGCCTTAGGGCTTTGGCACTGTGAGACCTGGTTCCATGGGCCGTGGGCTGTGATGAAAGTCTCCTGAACCTGGTCCTCGCCCGGGCGAAGTCAGACGTGAGGGCGATCGCCATCGCGAGGAGCGGGTTGTACTCGATCCGGTAGTAACTCTCGAAGGACCCCATCCGCGCCTTTCTGAGCGCGGTCGTCGTCTTGACGGTGAAGGATGTCACGTCACTAACACGCATCGAGAAGACGATCGGTTTACAGGGAGAGGATGTTTGCCCCGATGGACAGTTGGGTATGCGCAGGCATCCTCACGAGGAGGTGCGAATGATGCACCCAATCGACACGACCACCACACGGGAGCACGAGGAGTTCCCAAGCTCCAGTGAAATACGAGCTGGTTGGTGGGCAATCGTGGCGCTGATGATCATCGTGGCGCTGCTCGTGACCGTGGTGCTCGTCTTCTCAGGTGACGAGACTGCTCCCCAACCGGAACCGCCACAACCGACCGAAGCGCCAATCGATCCAGGTGCATGAGTCATGAGGGCTCCCGTCACAGCCCAGACGGGGGCCCTCGTGCCTGTCTACGACAATCGTCCGGGCACCGAGGTTTCTCAACGGCTTCGTGTGGGTATTGGGGCGGCGTCTGAACGAAAGGACAGTCAAATGATCATTCTTGGAGTGATCTTGTTGCTATTGGGCGCCTTGCTCGATAGCGGGATCCTCTACACCATCGGCGGGATTCTCGCCGTCATCGGTGTTGTCCTCTGGCTGCTCGGCTCCTTCGGTCGACAGGTCGGGCCAAGAGCTCACTACTACTGAGAGACACGCTCCCCACATTTGGAACCGATCAAAGGTGGGGAGCGTCCCAATCCTGGACTCCTTGTATGCTCGAACCTGAAGGCACTTCATGACCCTCGCCGCAGTAGTCGCTCCTCTTGCCGCATACGCGGTCGTTTTCCAGACTCTGCTTTACCTTTCGTTGCCCGCCGGCGTGCGCACGCGCGTCGCCCCCTTGGTCACGGGGGTCATCGGGGCGGCCGTGGCCCTTGGCGCCGGAATCATCTTTGGCTTTGAACCGGTCGGCCTGACCGGAGGCGACCTCACCACCACGTTGGCGTGGGGTGGGGCGACCGTGTTGGCGATCGCCGGGCTCGGCTCACTGATGCTGAGACGCCCCGACCTTCGTCAACAGCTCGCCGATCCCCGACTCGCCGGTCTGAATCGTGGCGAAGCCTTCGGTCAAGTATTCGTGAGGATCCCGGTCTTCACCGCGCTCATCGAGGAGGCCTTCTTTCGCGGCGTGCTGCATGCCGCTCTCATGGCCCTCTATCCGACCGAGATCGCGATCTGGCTCGGAGCCGGCCTGTTCGGTTTTTGGCACATCGGACCCGGGGTCGACCAGGCGCGTGCCGGCGAGAAGTCGGCGGTCGCCAGTGCCGCCCACACTGCCGTGACTGTCGTGGCCACGACGATCGCCGGTGCCTTCTTGGTCTGGTTGCGCATCGAGACCGGGTCTATCTGGGCGCCGGTGGCCGTTCACGCCGGCGTCAACATGACGATGGCCATCTTCGCTCGGACTGCAGCCCGTATTGCGGTGAGCGCATAGCGCCACGAGATACTGTGCGCCCATGTCTCCTTACACACGCACTCTCCTGTTTCGCATCGCCGGCGCCTTTGCCGGCGCCGCTCTGTGGCTTGGGCTGATCGTCTTGGCCCTGGCCAATTTCGATACGCCCGTGGGTTTCCCCGAGGAGCTGCAGGCGACTTGGCCGTTCTGGCTGGTTGCGATCGTGATAACGGTCGGTGTCTTCCTTGCCCGCCGTCGTCTCGGGCCGGGGCCGGGTTGGGGCGCCTTCGCAATCGGAGTCATTGCCCCCTTCGTCGGGCTGATATTCAACGCCAACTTCGGTGGTGGTGGCGGCCTGTGGTTCTGGTTGCCTGTGTTGGTCATCATCTTCGTGCCCTTGCCCAGGTTCTGGGTGAGGGAACCAGTCTTGGAGGATTGAAGTGGCGCGATGGCAGCGGCTCGGTACTCGCGGCAATGTCTCCGACAGACGCGGGATGGGCGGCACCGGAATCGCGATCGGGGGGCTCGGCGGTGTGGGGCTGATCGTCTACTTGGTGCTCTCGCTGTTGGGCGGAGGGTCCGGGCTGGAGGATGTGTTGGGCCAACTCGACACGCCTGCTCAACCGGTAGAGCAGCCGGCCGAGTTCGAGGGATTAGACGATTACGAGCTCTTCGCCAGCAGGGTCCTCGGCTCTACGGATGAGACCTGGAGTGCCATCTTCGAAGGCTCGGGGCTGACGTATCAACTGCCCGAGCTCATCTTGTTTCGGGGATCGACCAGTTCGGCCTGCGGCGGAGCCACCTCGGCGGTGGGCCCTCACTACTGCCCGTTGGACGAGACGATCTATCTCGACGAGTCGTTCTTCGATGAGTTGACCACGCGTTTTGGCGCGGAGGGCGGAGATGTCGCCGAGGCATATGTGATCGCACACGAGGTGGGCCATCATGTCCAGAAGCGCCTTGGAGTGATGGAGCAGGTTCAATCGCTTCAGCAGCAGGCAAGTTCGCAGGCGGAGGCCAACGACCTCTCGGTCCGGCTCGAGCTCCAGGCCGACTGCTTCGCCGGGATCTGGGCCAATTCGATCCGCGATATGGGCGTGTTTCTCCCCGGTGAGATCAACGAGGCACTCGATGCTGCAGCTGCCGTTGGCGATGATCGCATTCAGCAAAGCGTTACCGGACAAGTGAACCCGGAGCGATGGACTCACGGTTCTTCCGAACAGCGTGTCGAGTGGTTCACTGCTGGTTATGACGCAGGCGACCCAAGCGCGTGCGACACGTTCGACCAATAGGCGAATATCGCGTCGGCTAGTTTCGCGCCGTGACCCCGAACGATCTCAATTGGATTGCCCGCATCGGGATCGCCATGGCCTCCCAGGTGAATCCGGTGACAGGCGGGCCCGCGGCGCCTCTCAAGGCAAGCGCACTACTGGATGCTTACGGACCGTCGCTCATGCCCCGGAAATCTCTTCATCAAGGTTTGGCTGGGGGTCTGGCAATCCTCGGTGCCGAGATCTTGGGACGAGCAGTTGATGCCGTAGTTTGCAGGGCCGCGCCGGAGCGCTCACCTCTCTCCTGGCGGCTGGGGGCACGTGCTGGGCTGGCAGCGTTGGGAGCT
>DASUUP010000387.1:0-8163 GCA_036373995.1 Acidimicrobiia bacterium | reverse complement strand
CGCGACGGTCAGCAGCTCCTCGATCCGGGCCAGCAGCCTCCCCGAGTCAGCGCCCTGGATCACCCGATGGTCGTACGTAGACGACAAAGTGAGGACCTTGGACACCCCCTGCGTGGCCAGGTGGTCGGGGTCGGAGCCTTGGCGCTCGGCGGGGTAGGCCACGGCGCCGACTCCGACGATGAGGGCCTGCCCGGTCAGCAGCCGTGGGACTGAGTGGCTCGTCCCGATGATGCCCGGGTTGGTGAGGCTGTGGGTGGTCCCTTCGAAGTCGTCCAGCGTGAGCCGGCCCTGGCGCGCCCTCTCCACCAGATCCTCGTAGGCCAGCCAGAACTCAGAGAAGGTGAACTGGTCGGCGTTCTTGATGTTGGGAGCGACCAGCCGCGCCGCGTCCGGTCCGCCCTCCACACTAATGGCGACGGCCAGGTTGACGTGTGGAAGATCGAGACGGTGGGGCCGTCCCTCGATCTCGGAGTAGGCGACCCGAACCTCGGGGATCTCCGTCAGTGCCCGGACGAAGGCCCATCCGATGAGGTGGGAGAAGCTGACCTTGCCACGTTTGGACCCCCGGCCTAGATGTGCGTTGATCAGCTCCCTGTTGACCTCGAGGAGCTTGGCGGGGATGGTCCGAACCGAGGTGGCGATGGGGACCTCAAGGCTCGTGATCATGTTCTTGGCCACCGCACCGGCGCCGGCCCGCAAAGGAGAGGCGGTCGGCTCGGCTGCAGGCGCCGGGGCAGTCGTGTCGGCCTGGGCGGGCGCCTCGGTGAGGCCGACCTCTCCCGCAGCGAGCTCGCGCTCGCGGGCCTTCATCAGCGCTGGACTGTGCGGCTCGTAGTCGACGAAGAACTCACGCCAGGCCTCGGGCACCTCAATCGGGTCCGCCAGGTACCGGCGATACATGTCGTCGACGAGGGACGTATTCGGCCCGAAGGTCGTCTCGTCGCGATGAAGTGAAGGGCTCACAGTGTCGATGTTGGCAGCCTTTCGGCGGTTACCCGATGGGGTCGGCCAGACCCGCGGCCTAACGTCACCGGGAGCCAATCAGTTAGGCGTCCCGTGAACGCGTGGAGACGGGCTAGGGATCCTTGGTAGTGAGGGGCCACCGTGTGACTCTCAGCGAACCCACGAGCTCAGTGCCGACCGCTCTTGCTGTCAGGCTCGGTGGCACCAGAAGGGTCGCTTTGGCCAATTGTGGCGAAGCGGCCCTGGCTAGCGGAACCTGGCATCAGGCCGTCAACTTCGCTGCAGTGCTCGACCTTACGGTTACTTTCACCACTCAGAACAACCAGTACGCCTATTCGACGTCGACTCGACGTGGGACTCCCCCGACGCATTTCGCCGACTCTGATCAGCTGTTCTGGATCTCGACGCCCCGATCCGACGGGTGGCCTCACCCCCACGTCCATGCCCCTACGCCCCCGCCCCGGAAGACGCCTACGTTCCGCAAGTGGGTGACATCGTCGACCCGGTCAGCGAGCTTTCGGCCGTCTAGTGCACCATCGGGCCGCCCTCGCCAGGGCTACCCGGCGGCCAGCGTCGGCGGCAGACAGCCCGGCGGATCGCTTGCCGGGAAAGAGTCCCGACCCCAGCCATCGACCATCTCATCGACTTCGTCGCGCCATCGCCGGGCCAACGCGTCCTGCAGATGGTCGAGGAGGATCTGAGCGGCGGAATGTTCGATGTCCCGGGTAGCTGTCAACAGGACGACTCTTTCGGTATACGCCATGTCCAGGATGTGGTCCACGCCCTGCCGTGCTGGTGGCCGGTTGAGCTCGTCTTGGTAGTCACCTTGGAATTTGGAGAAATGTTCGGGCACATGGCCATACCATTTACGCAGCTCGGTGGTCGGGCCGACGTCCTTGAGCCACTCGTCGAGACTCGCGTCACGTTTCGACAACCCACGCGGCCATAGTCGGTCCACCAACACCCGGTATCCTCCGGCTGCCGGCTCGTATACCCGGGTCAGGGTTATGCACTCGTTGATCCTCAGGTGTCCGGATACCATCTGATGCTCCCATTCTGACAACCCAGGTGAGGCGGTGGCGCCGTTGACCGTTGCACGCATCAAGATGTGCCCTGGCCGCTGGTGAGGTTCCCACCGGGGACAGGGAGATCGAATGCGTGAGACACGGCAGTCGCTTCCCGCTCATCACCGGGGCACCTCAATGTCTGCCGGTCACCGACCCGGCTCCCGCGTACCAGGTGAGAATCGTCGACAGGCAGGTGTATGTGGAGCTGGAGCATGAGTAACACAGACTTCTCGCCCTCAACCGAGCCGGTCACAATCGTCCTCGACGTCCCGGAGCTAGCAGCTCAGTAGCACACGACGATCTTCGATCATATTGAGCGCCTTGACCCCTGCGCGACGCTTCGTCTGAGGAACGGCTGCGTCATCGACCGGCAACGAAGAGGTGTTGGTGGTCCATGCCCCATTTTGAACCGATACCGTTGGAGGGAGTCCTCGGAGAGCAGGGTTTCAGAACATGTCGCCGAACAGATCGACGAAGACGATTGGCGTCCGTTTCAGTCGGCCATGAGCATCCGAGCGCATCCGGGGACACTGGCGTACCACAATCCGGAGCCGGAGCTTGTCACCCAAGTGCGCTCCTTAGTGTCGAATGGAACCGGCAGGCGGGACGCCGTGTCGATGCTCACCGCCAGGGAATTGGATCGTGACGAGGTTGAATCGGCACACGCCTACTGGGTCCGGCAGATGCCCGGATTCGCCTGGGATGATTACATGTGTACCCATGTGGTCATGATCCTCGAAAACATCCTCAGGGAGATCCCCCGTGGGAAGTGAGATGACCCTCCAGGAGCAACCGAGGGCTTCGGGTGAACCCACCCGACACGGGATCTTCCGATACATCGCCGACTCCGGCCGACTTGTTGATGTCGCCGAGCTCACCTCGCATTTCGAGCTCGACCACGATGCCATCCGCCAACATCTCCCCAAACTGGTCGGCGCCGGGCTTGTCACTGGTCCATACCAGCGGCTCAGCATGCTCCTGGTCGACATGCTTGCCTCAGGTTCGACCGCGGAAAAGGCTGGCCGTCGCCCCGGACGCCGACCCGAAGTGGGCTATCCCGAGACTCCCGACGACCGTATTACTGCGCTGCAGGAGACCATCGCCCGGAGAGGATTCGAACCCAAGATGCGCGGGGGCGGCGACACAATTGGTCTTTCCAAGGGACTCGCCAATCAGCTCGAAGGAGTGACTGTCGACGACCTGGTGCGCCGCAATCCTCACCGCGCCGGTTGCAGCCTCCGGTTCTCCCTCGACCTATCCGACGGCGGGACGGCTACCCCATGAAGAACGGTCACGATCGTTGGCGAGTCCTCCCCGACCAACCAATCCAGTCGCTACCCGACTATGTACAAATTGGTGGAGGCAACGCCCTCAAGAACGTCACGAACGCGACCGCCGACGAAATCATTGAGGAACTTACTCGAGCGGGTCTTCGCGGTCGTGGCGGAGCGGGCTTCCCGACTGGAACAAAATGGCGTTCCATCCTCAAGGGCGGTGGTCGACATCATTACGCGGTCTGCAACGCCGCCGAGGGTGAGCCAGGAACCTTCAAAGACCGAGCTTTGATCCGCGCCAACCCCTACCAGGTTGTCGAAGGGCTCGTCGTGGCCGCTCACACGGTTGGCGCGATCGAGGCGTTCATCGCGGTCAAGGACTCGTTTCAGACCGAAACGCAGCGTCTGGCACACGCCATCGCGGACTTCGAGGAGGCCGGCTGGCTCGAAGGACTCGGCGTGACCGTTGTCACTGGTCCGGAGGAATACCTGTTCGGGGAGGAAAAGGCCCTCCTAGAAGTGATCGAGGGCAACGATCCGCTCCCCCGGTGGCTTCCCCCCTACCTCCACGGCCTCTACGCCACCGCGCCGCAGCTGGGCTGGCAGGCTCATGATCCCGAAGCCGGCCACGTCGGCGACCATGTCGCCAACCCCACCCTGGTCAACAACGCTGAGACCCTCGCACAGGCAGCCTGGATCCTCGCCAACAGTGCCGACGACTTTCGAACTAAGGGCACCGAGCAGTCGCCGGGGACGCTGATTTACACCGTGATCGGTGACATCCAACACCCAGCCATCTTCGAAACAGAAATGGGAGTCCGACTACAGGACATCCTCGAACGCTGCGGCGGCCCAAGGTCGGGACGATCCGTCAAAGCCGTGGTCCCCGGGGTGGCCAACGCAGTATTGCCAGCCGACGCTCTCAGCACACCCCTCACCTATGAAGATATGGAAGCAGCGGGGTCTGGGCTCGGCGCAGGAGGGTTCATCGTCTACGACGACTCGGCCTGCATGGTGGAGGTTGCCGCCACGCTCTCCAGGTTCCTCTACGTCGAATCGTGTGGGCAATGCCTTCCCTGCAAACTCGGCACCGGCCACATCACCGAAGCCCTGGAGCGGATCCGCGACGGCACTGGAACCGACCTCGACCTCGACATCATCGAAGAAAGACTCCGCATCGTCGCCGACGGGAACCGCTGTTACCTGCCGGTGCAGGAACAGAACCTGATCTCCAGCATCCTCCGTCTTTATCCCGAAGATGTCGCAGCGCACCTAGATGGCCGATGCCCCGCGGCGGGGAGGGCCATTCCCACTCCCAAGCTGACCGACCTCACCGACGGTGTGGCCAACTTCGACAAACGCCAGGAGCACAAACGACCGGACTGGACCTACAGCTAGGACATATATCGGAGGCGGCCGAGAATCCGACCCTCTCCACTACCTAGGCAAACAGAGTTCCGGCTGGTTCGCTGCACGAACCCATCCCCCGACACTCGGCCAAGCACCGGAACCATGCCGTGCACATCGTGGCCGCGCAGACCGGACCCGCTCTCGCCGCGCCCTGGCGGTCGCAAACCGATGGTGGAAAAGATTCATGGGAGAGCGGCCACGGTGTCGCCGCCGGGGGCACCAACAGTCTGCAACTGCTCTCAGGCGTTCGCTTTGGTTGACCGGCGGTGACGAGTGGAGATGGTGTAGCCACACTTGACCAGGAGGTGAAGAAGAGCGGGAGCGGGGGCACTGATTTGGCTTGGTCTGAGCACGTCCTCGAACTGTTCCAGGAAGGACACGACCTGGCCGATCACGTGCCCTAGGGGAACGGTGTTCAGGGATGGTTCGCCTTGGCCCGCGCCAAAGGCGACCAGGCGGGTTCGGATGAGCGCACCTGACCGTCCCGGCGATTCAGACTTCCCGGACGCTTGGAGGTCATTCACTATCTCGGTGAGCTCGGCTTCATAGATCCAGTCGAGGCGTCCCAGTGCGTGGTGTAGGACCTCGTGGTGTATCAGGGCAGGGTTGAATTTGGCCGGGCCCTGTTTCACCTCCCCGACGATCACATCGACGATCCGGTCGGAGAGGAGCAGTCCCGGGTCCTCGATCAGGAGTGGACGAGTCTCTGGCTCGTAGTCGACGTCGATCGCATACAAATCGCCGGGGAAACGCACCGCCAGCACGTCGACATCCGTGACCGACTCGTAGATTCCTTCCGGGCTGCGGTGCGAGACATCGAGTTCGGTGATGGTCAGATATCCGTTGAACCGCAGGTAGGACTCGACGAGATTCACCGCTATATCCATTCAGGCCAGCTCCCTCAACACTCCGCCTCCACACTTGGCACGTTTAGTCCTCAACCACCGACTCCCGGCTGATGCTCCGTCTCGTGATGGTGCACAGTCGTGCCAGGTGTCTCGGCCTCGTGGGGGTGAACCTCGGCCGTGTCGGTTGAAACGTGAGACCCTACGTGGTCGTGTGGGGCGGCTAGGGCGGGCACCGTCAGAAACAAGGCTCCGATGGCGAGGACGGCGGCAACGGTGCGGAATCCTGGATACGGAACGTTCACGCTGACTGTCGATCCACTGAGGGCTCGCCACATGACGGCCGTGCCGACCACAGCGACAGAGAAGCTGGTGGCAACGATATCGGTCACACCCACCGGGGCCACATGTTCGGCTCCGGGGACAAAGGCCAGGCCGATGGTTCGTGAGAGGATCCAGACCGTCACGATCGCGGCGTGCAGTACTCCACCCGAGATGGCGATGACAGTTGTCGGGCGTTTCAGGATCGTGAGTGCGAATACCCATTGGGCGACTCCCATGAAGACGAAGCCGGCGGCGACGATGGCAAAGTCGAGGTGCTGGCGAGTGACGGTCAGGTGAATTAGGCCACCTGCTGCGGCGAAGACCGCTGCGGCGATGGCGAGAATCCGGTGTAGATCGGTGTCGTTGCGAAGGGTTCGAGTGTCCATGGTGATCCCTGGTGTGCCCGGTCACCTCGAGAGGTGACCGGGCATCGAGTTGGTTGTCAGGAGGTGAACTGGTCGGGGAATTGGGCGATGAGCCCGGCGGAGAGGATGTCGGCCAGCATCACCATGTGATGGAGCGCCTCGTCGTAGTCCTCTACCGCTGCGGCGTAGTCGCCACTGAGCAGATCCACCGCGTAGACGGTGGTGGTGTCGATGTGGGCTTCCATCATCGGCCGGGTTGCCGACTGCGGCCAGTTGTCCGGGTTGGCCGCCGACAAGAAGTCGGCGATCTCTTCGGCGTTGCCATACCAGTCGGCGAGAGCCTGGTCCAGGGCCTCTTGGTCTCCCTCCTGGGCTGCGGTCAGCACGGGAACCGCCTGCTCGATGTGAGTGGTCAGCAGGGCAGTCAACCCGTCTCCGGCCTCCTGACCGTAGAAGGGGACGATCGCCGCCCCGATGTCGGCCTGGTTGGCCAACAGTCGATCCAACTGAGCCTGCAGCCCGTCCTGGTTGTGGAAGAAGGCGTCGACCGTCGACCAGGTCCACTGCATGTGGTCGGTCCACAGGTTACGCATCGTCGTGTACAGCCCGATCTGGGCTTCGAAGTCGGCCGGGTCCGCAGACGCGGCCGTAGTGGAGGTCTCGTGGCCGTGAGTTGTGGTGGTCGTGGCCGGCGCGACGGTCGTAGTGGGAGCTTGGGTCGTGCTGGTACCCGGTTCTTCACCGGTCGCCGGGGTACAGGCGGCCAATGCCAGCGCGGCTACGACGACCGCTCCGAGGAGTCGGCGGTGGTGGGTGATCATGGCTTTCCTTTCTGGATGACCCACCGGGAGTGGTGGGTCCTAGATCTCTATCATTGAGATAGTTCATGTTTAGAATGCCAGATCGTCTTTAAGTTGTCAAACTTATTTTTAGAACAATGGGCAACTAGCGTGCAGAAGAAGGAGCACCTGGGGGCCCAGGGAATATCACCGGTTCTACCGAGGCCGCGGTTGCTGCTCAGGATCGGAGGTGGCGCGGCTTGTCCGCTAGGTCTGGCTCGGCCGCGTGGCGGTGAGTTCGCCAACCTTTGCTGCGAGGGTGTCGATGGCGGATTGCTGATCTGCTCGGAAGCGCTCGATGCCTTTGGTCTCGAGGACCGAACCCACTTCGTCGAGGTCGATGCCTACCTGTTGCAGCCGGTTGATGGTGTCGACCGGATGAGGGGTGGCCTGGTCGATGGTGCGGGCGACGGTTCCGTGGTGCTCGAAGGCGTCGATGGTGCTATCGGTGAGGGTGGTGACGGTGTCGGGTCCGATGAGCTCACCGACGTATTTGGTGTCGGGATAGTCGGGGTCTTTGGTCGAGGTGGAGGCCCACAGGGGTCGCTGCACTCGCCCTCCGGCGTCGGCGAGTCTCCGCCACCGTGGATTCGTGAACAGGGTTTGGAACATCTGGTAGGCGAGTCGGGCTTGAGCAACTGCGGCCGAGCCCTGAAGAGCGTCGGCTGCGTCGGTGTCGATCCCGGCGAGTCGTCGGTCGATTTCGGTGTCCACTCGACTCACGAAGAAGGAGGCGACACTGTGCACCCGGGTGGGGTCGCCTCCGCCGACGAGGAGGGCTTCGAGGCCCGACATGTAGGCGTCTATGACCTGCCTGTAGCGGGTGAGGGGGAAGATCAGTGTGATGTTGATACTGTGGCCTGCGGCGGTCATCGCTTCGATGGCTGGTATCCCGGCGTCGGTGGCGGGGATCTTGACCATCAGGTTGGGACGGTCGATCCCCTTGTGGAGACCTTGGGCGGCATCGATGGTGGCGGCAGTGTCGTCGAAGATCTCGGGGGACACCTCCACGGAGACGAATCCGTCCCCGCCGCCACTCTTTTCGTAGAGCGGCCGGAACACGTCGGCGGCCCGAG
>DASUUP010000386.1:0-7566 GCA_036373995.1 Acidimicrobiia bacterium | reverse complement strand
TCGAAAGGGGAGAGAAGAGCGGTGCCCTTGGGCCATCGAGGAAGGGCCACCTCGGGATGCATGTATGCGTTCTTGTCCCAGCCCTCCACCTCGACCTCTTCCAGGTCGCCGGCGGCGACCAGCCGGCGCAGAACGGGACGCGCCGCAGGCATCCTGATCCGGTAGTAGTCGGCGATATCGTCGGCGGTGCCGACACCGAGAGCCAGCGTCGCCCGCATCAACAGCTCGGCGAGGGCCTCGTCGTGACCCGGCTCCGACGAATTGAGGGCCTTCTCCGGAATCACCCGTTCCGTCAGGTCGTACATCCGCACGAAATTGGGGCGGTCGGCGGTCGTTACCAGCCCTTTGAGAAAGAGCGCCTCCAGTGCCACCTTGCCGTTGTTCCAGCCCCACATCTGCGAATTGTCCCGTTGCCCGGGTGCCTCGAGATCGCGGGGGCGAAGTGGCCCGCGCTCCTCCACCTGCCGGAACACCCCCTGGACGTACTCGGGATGATTCTCCTCGAGGGCCTTGAGCCGCTGCCATTTCAGCGCCTGGGCCATCCTCCAACGAAAGAGCCGATGATCGTCGACTGGTATCACCGACGCTTCGTGCCCCCAGTATTCGAACATCTCGCCCGACTGCCAGAGCCACTCATCGAGAGCTTCACGATCGTACGGTCCAATCCGGGAGAAGAACGGCATGTAATGGGTGCGGCTGAAAACGTTGACCGAGTCGAGCTGGACGAGTCTGACCTGGTCGATGACCTTTCGGAAGTGCCTCACGTCGACCCGGCCTTCGGCGCGGCCATCGATGAATCCCTGAGCCCCGAGGGCATATCGGCGCGCCTGGTCGTTCCGAATCTTCCGCATTGACACTTCAACCTACCGGCATGGCAAGATCACCCTCGTGATCGAGCGCTACACGCTTCCCGAGATGGGCGAGATCTGGTCGGACCACACCCGGCTCGAAGCCTGGAAGAAAGTGGAGGTCGCGGCATTGGCTGCATTCGAGAGGATAGGGACGATCCCTCCCGGGATTGCGGCGGCAACCGACGCAGCAGCCTGTCCCACCCCCGAAGAAGTGATGGAGCGGGAGAAGGTCACCAATCACGATCTGGCGGCCTTCGTCGACCTGCTGGGCCAGGCTGCCGGCCCGGACGCGGCTCGATGGGTTCACTACGGCCTGACCTCGTCAGACGTGCTCGACACTGCCGGCGGGCTGCTGCTCCGGGACGCGGCCGACGTCCTGGTCGCGTCGTTGCATGAACTGCAGGCCACCGTCACCAGGCGCGCCTTCGAGCACCGGGAGACGTTCATGATCGGCCGCACTCACGGCATCTGGGCCGAGCCCACCACCTTTGGGCTGAAGCTCGCGGGATGGGCTTTCGAGCTCGCCCGGGATCGCGACCGGCTCCGGACGGCCCGCGACGTCGTCTCTGTTGGAAAGGTCTCGGGAGCCGTCGGCACCTACGCCCACGTCCCTTCGTCGATCGAGGCTGATGTATGCGAGTCGCTGGGGCTGACCGTTGAGCCCGCCTCGACACAGGTGACCGCACGGGATCGTCATGCCCAGTACCTCTCGACACTGGCCTTGATCGGCGCTTCGATCGAGCGGATGGCGACCGAGATCCGCCACCTCCAGCGGTCGGAGGTGGGCGAAGCCCGCGAGGGCTTCGGTCAGGGACAGAAGGGTTCGTCAGCGATGCCCCACAAGCGGAACCCGATCCTGTCCGAGCGCATGACCGGGATGGCCCGGCTCCTCCGGGGCTACGCCCAGGTTGGTCTCGAGAACGTCGCCCTGTGGCACGAGCGTGACATCTCTCATTCCTCTGCCGAGCGCGTGGTGTTGCCCGACGCCTCGATCGCCCTCCACTACATGTTGGTGAGATTCAACGGACTGGTGGACGGCCTCGTGGTCGACTCCGAGCGCATGATGGCCAACCTGAGGTCGACCAACGGCCTGGTGTTCAGCCAGGCCGTGCTGTTGGCGTTGGTCGAAAACGGTCTGTCGAGGGATGAGTCCTACCGGATCGTCCAGCGTAACGCCATGGAGGCCTGGGACGACAAAGGCCATCTCCGCGACCTCCTCCGCGCCGACCGCGAGGTCACTCTCTCCGACGACGACCTCGAAGCCTGCTTCTCCCTCCAGCGCATCCTCGGGACCTCCGCCCCGGTGTTCAAGCGACTCGAGGGGCTGGCGTAGCGCTGACTGCACACGGGGGTGGCGGGCCAATCAGCCCAAGTCGTAGACCGAATCGAGTTGGTCCCAGAAAGGGCGGCTGGGCAGCAATACAGCCGCCCCGTACGAAGTCCTGTAGTTACGGACGTCGATGGAGAAACGGTGGACGTCGTCACGGGTGATGCCGCGATAGCGCCAAGCTGCGCTCACGGCCTGACCGAATGACCAAGAAGAGTCGAGACGCACAGACGATGCCACGGCAGCGAGGCGATCGGTCAGCGCACCCGGTGAGGAGAACGTCGCCGCCTGCCCGGCGAGCTGGAACAACACGTCCTGCTGGGCGCGCTGCCTACCGAAGTCTGATCCGCCGATGGCCCGCCACTCACCATCGATGAGCTCCTCAGCGTGCCGCGAACGCACCCAGGCGAGAGCCACCTCCCCGCCGACGAGTTGACAGCCGCTCTCCTCCAGAAGCAAGTGTGACTTCAGGTCGCGACGGGGGTTGTCGACGCAAACGGTGATGCCGCCCAGGGCGTCGACGACTCTGGCGAACCCATCGAAATTGACCCTGGCGAGATGGTCGATCGGTATGCCGGTGTAGTCCTCGACCATGATCGCCAGCAGTTCGGACCCCGACGCCACCGACGAACAGCCACCGAGCCCGGAGTTGAGTCGAGCGAAGGTCTGTTTGCACTCGTCCCACACGAAGAGGTCGCGAGGCAGGCTGACCATTATGGGGGCTCCACCAGAGGAGGGCTGGAGAGCGAGGATGATCGTGTCGGCGAGAAACCCGGAGGCGTCGGTTCCCACGAGGAGGTAGGCCTCGAAAACCGAATCGTCGATCGGCTCACCAAAGGCGGCCAGATTGAATGGGCTGACCTCGTCCTCGATCGTTGCCATCTGCTCGTCGATGCGGGCGAGCTCGGCGTCGACGTCGTAGGCCGGGTCGTCATAGAAGTCGAACACTGTCGGCGGCGGGGATTGCGGAACCACTTCCGGACCGTCCTCGATCGCGGCTCGTGCCTCGTCGGGGTTGAAGTCCTCGCTAGCCACCGCGCCCAGCGCGGTGGCTACCTGATATGCGTAGAACGATCCGAGTCCGAGGATTATCCCCACGACCAGAATCGTCGACGCCTTCCAGGGATGAAAAATGACGTATTTGACCAGAGCCAAATCTCTCGAAAATCTAACTCAGGATTCTCCCGAGCGCTGGTTGATGTAGACGGTGCCGGTGAAGAGGCCGACGGTCCTTCCGTCGGATCGGACTACCTCCGCCCGGTAAGTCCCCAGCGTGCGACCGCGCGAGAGCTCGCGCACCGTGGCCTCGAGACGATCACCAGGGCGGCTCGCCGCGGTCAGGACCAGGTGGGCATCGATGGCGACGGCGTCGGCACCGGCGGAGTTAGAAGCCAGGGAGAAGGCACAGTCGGCCAGGGAGAAGACCATGCCGCCGTGCCCCACCCCGAGGAAGTTCGCATGACTGTCGGTGACGTCGAGGGCAACGCAGATCTCGTCGTCGGAGACCGACACGAGTTCGACGCCGAGACTATTCGCATAGTTGTCTGCCTCGAGGAGGCCCGCCACTCGGGATCTGTCGAAATTGCTCACGGAGGGGCAGGCTAGAAGCCCGTGCCAAGAGATTGGGGAGACGACGCTACGCTGCCGCGGCGTGCTGGCATTACCCCATATCGCATCCGGAAAGGTCCGGGAGATCTACGAGATCGACTCCGACCACCTCCTATTCGTCGCAACGGACCGCATCTCGGCCTACGACGTGATCCTGAACCAGACCATCCCGGACAAGGGCCGGGTGCTCACCGGGCTCAGTCTCCACTTCTTCGACTTGCTCGACACGCCGAATCACCTCGTCACCACCGACCTGTCCGCCATCGGCGATCTGACCGACGGGGAGCGGGACGATCTCACCGGGCGCGCCATGGTCGTGAGGAGAGCCGAGGTGGTGCCTGTGGAGTGCGTCGTCCGGGGGTACCTATACGGGTCGTCCTGGCGTGAATACCGGGACGGTGGCGGACCGACCACCGAGCATCTCCCCGCGGGGCTGCAGATGGCGGACGAGCTCCCCGAGCCGATCTTCACCCCCGCCACCAAGGCTGCTACCGGCCACGACGAGAACATCACCGAGGCGCAGACCCGAGAGATCCTCGGCGACGACCTCTACGAAGAGCTCCGCAGCCGTTCACTCGACATCTACACCAGGGCCAACGAGTATGCCGCCGAGAAAGGCGTGATACTCGCGGACACCAAGTTCGAGTTCGGTCACGCCAACGGCGAGCTGTTGCTGATCGACGAGGTGTTGACGCCGGACTCGTCCCGATACTGGCCCGCCGACGTCTACGAGCCGGGCGGGGAGATCCCATCATTCGACAAGCAATACGTCAGAGAGTGGCTCGAGCGCCAGCCCTGGGACAAGGGCCCACCGCCGCCGGATCTCCCCGACGAGATCGTGGAAGGCACCCGGAAGCGGTACATCGAGGCCTACGAGCGGATCACAGGAAAGAGCTTCGACGATTACATGACACCTGCATGATGGATACCGCATGAAAGTCACGGTCACGATCGATAGGCGCCCCGAGATCGCCGACCCGGAGGGGACAACGGTGAAAAGGGCGCTACACGATCTCGGTTTCACAGAAGCGACGTCGGTGCGAATGGACAGAGTGATCCACATGGACGTCGAAGGTGACGATCCCGACCAGGTGAAGGCCCGTGTCGAGGACATGTGCCGACAGCTCCTGGCCAACCCCGTTCTCGAGGACTTCGCCGTGGAGGTCCTGGCATGAAGACAGCCGTTGTCGTGTTCCCAGGCGTGAACTGCGAGCACGACGTGGTGCACGCCATCACCGCACTCGGAGGGGAAGCCGAGCTGGTCTGGCACCGCGATACCGACCTCTCCGGGTTCGACGGTGCGATCCTCCCCGGGGGCTTCGCCCATGGCGACGCCTTGCGAACCGGTGCCATCGCCCGCTTCTCACCCGCGATGAAGGAGGTTGCCAGACTGGCCGCGACCGGCGCTCCGATTCTCGGCATCTGCAACGGCTGGCAGGTGTTGTGCGAGTCGGGCCTCATCCCGGGTGCTCACATCGCCAACCGAGACCTGTCCTTCATATGCAGATTCGTGGAGGTGGAGGTGGTCGACACCAATTCGATACTGACCCGTGCCGCCGAAGTGGGGCAGCGAATGAGGATCCCGCTCAACTCCTACGAAGGCAGCTGGGTCGACCCATCGGGCACCGGGCGCGTGGTGGTCCGATACGTCGACGATCCCAACGGCTCCCAGGACGGCGCTGCCGCCGTCTCCAACGCCTCGGGGAACGTGGTCGGGATCATGCCCCACCCGGAGCGGGCCACCGACGAGCTGTTGGGCTCGACCGACGGACAGGTCTTCCTGGAGAGCTTCCTCCACTCCCTCCTGCCGGTATGACGACTACCCAGGAGCCGGTTCATCGTCGGTTGGGGATGACCGACGACGAGTACCAGTCCGTGGTCGGCATCCTGGACCGGGAGCCGAGTACGGCCGAGCTCGCCATGTACTCGGTGATGTGGTCGGAGCACTGCTCGTACAAGTCGTCACGCAAACACCTGCGACGCTTCCCCACCGACGCGCCATGGGTCGTGGTGGGGCCCGGGGAGAACGCCGGTGTCATCGACATCGGTGACGGGTGGCTGGCCGCGATCCGTATCGAGAGCCACAACCACCCTTCGTTCGTCGAGCCCTACCAGGGCGCCGCCACCGGAGTCGGAGGGATCCTCCGCGACGTTTTCACCATGGGTGCACGCCCCATCGCCCTTTGGGACCAGATCAGATTCGGGCCTCTGGAAGAGCCGAAGAACCGCTACTTGTTCAAGGGCGTGGTATCCGGAATCGCCGGATACGGCAACGCGGTCGGTGTTCCCACCGTCGGCGGCGAGATCGAGTTCGACCCCTGCTACAGCGGTAACCCGCTGGTCAACGTGATGTGTCTGGGAATCCTCCGCCGGGAACAGCTCGTCCTGGGAACTGCCGGCGAGCCGGGAACCATCGCCGTTCTCTTGGGGAAGGCGACCGGTCGCGATGGCATCGGCGGGGCGAGCGTGCTGGCATCGGCCTCGTTCGACGACGAGTCGGGAGAGAAACGCCCCGCGGTCCAGGTCGGCGATCCGTTCGAGGAGAAGAAGCTGATCGAAACATGTCTCGAGCTCTACGAGCGGGGACTCGTCGTCGGGGTGCAAGACCTCGGTGCGGCCGGGCTGTCTTGCGCGACGTCGGAGCCCGCGGGGAGAGCCGGTGTAGGGATGGACGTCGATCTCGACGCCGTCCACACGAGAGAGCAGGGGATGACGGCACCCGAGCTTCTCATGTCTGAGTCTCAGGAGCGGATGATGACGTTCGTCCAACCTGATCTCGTCGGCGAGGTTCTCGCAGTCGCCGAGAGATGGGAGATCGACTCGGCCGTCATCGGCGAAGTCCGTGGGGGAAGCACTCTCACGGTTCGTCACGACGGCGAGGTGGTTGCCCAGGTCCCCGCAGCCTCGCTGGCCGACGACGCCCCCTCGTATGACCGTCCGGCCGCTCGTCCCGACTGGTTGAGCGAGGTCCAGGAACGGGTCTTCGACGGAGCCGACCTCGACATCGCATCGACACTCCTCGATCTTCTCGCCGATCCGGCGATCGGCTCCTCAGCCTGGGTACATGAGCAGTACGACCACATGCTCTTCCTCAACACAGTCGTCGGACCGGGTTCGGACGGGAGTCTGCTCCGTGTCAGAGGAACCACCAAGGCCCTCGCCGTCTCGACCGATGGCAACGGTCGGCTCTGCTACCTGGATCCTCGGATCGGGGCTCAACGGCTGGTCTACGAGGCAGCCCTCAATGTGGCTGTCACCGGGGCCCGTCCCATGGCGGTGGTCGACAACCTCAACTTCGGCAATCCGGAGAAGCCCGCGGTCATGTGGCAGTTCCAGCAGTCGGTCGAAGGGATCTCGGAAGCCTGCGAAGCTCTGGGGATTCCCGTCGTCGGGGGCAACGTCTCCTTCTACAACGAGACCGACGGCGTCGATATCCACCCCACGCCCGTAGTGGGACTTCTCGGTCTCGCCGACCCGATGCCCACACGACCACCACTTCTCGAACGCGCCGTCGCCGGAATGGAGGTCTGGGAAGTGGGACCGTCTGCGACCGGAAACCTCGCCGGGTCGGCAGTGCAGCGTTTGGCGGGCGACCTCGGGGGTTTGCCTACGGGGCCCGACGCGGAAATGGCATCCCGGGTCATCGGGCTCGCAGTGGCCCTTGCCCACGAAGCTCCGGTGCTTCATGACATCTCCGACGGCGGCCTGGCCGTGGCCCTCGCCGAAGTGTGCATCGCCTCAGGGGTCGGAGCCGTCGTCGAGTCGGCGAACCCGTTCTCC
>DASUUP010000385.1:0-3375 GCA_036373995.1 Acidimicrobiia bacterium | reverse complement strand
GCTCCGCCGACAACAGTTGGACAGCCTCACTCGCCAGACGGCCGGCGTGGGCCGGAAGATCGAACCCTCGGATCACCTCGTAGCCGCCCGTCTGATACTCACCGAACGACTGCGGGTAGGACCGCCGTTGAGTTTCCGACTCGCCAACTGCCGTGGCGTCGATTCCGCCGCCCGACTCCACGATGTGCTGATGGATCTCGGAGCCCTGTGAGGAGACAAACCACTTGTCGGTGTCCCAGAACTCGACCGTCCCCGTCGCCACCTCGACCTTGGCTTCGGTGAACATTTCGGCGGTGACACCGACCAGCAGGTCGGCTTTCTCGGTGAGCGAGACCGCGAACGGGTCCTCTTGGAACGAGTTGGACCAAGAGGTCTGGATCGCATCGACGTCCGCCAGGACGAGGTCTGCTCCGGGCACGAGGCCCGAAGCCCGGGCCATTGCCCCAGCCTTCTCCCCCGTGGCTCGAGCCGTCGCGTCATCGAGCTGGCTGCCGGCCGCGAATCCCCACGAGGATCCGATCAATGCGCGCACGCCGATTCCGGCGTCCTCCTCTTTGACCGTCGCCTCGATCTCCCCATTGCGCGCTCTCACCTGCTCGTGACGTCGCACCACGACCCGGGCGTCGGCGTAGGTGGCGCCGGCGGCAAGAGCACCCTCGATGGCCTTCCGGGCAATGTCGAACATGGATCTGTCCATCGAAGGAGGGCCTCCTGTCTTTCGGCTGGGCACCCAGGTCCGACCCTAGACCCCCGCGAGACGGTCTTCAGCCGAGCCGTAGAACCATCGCGGTGATGGTGAAGAGAAGGAGGAGCGTGTCGATCAGCCCATATCGGGTCAGACGCCCGACGGTCGTTCGAATGGCGGTGCCCTCACCGGACTCGATGGCCTCAGCAGCTGCGACTCCACCAGGTCCGAAGACGAACTGCCCCAACAGAGCGCCAACGACGATCATCCCGAAGCCGATGGTCACGAAAAGACTGCCAAACCCGTAGGCGTCGTTCTCGAGGACCATCAGAACACCCGTGAGGAGAATCAAGATCGCCGCCGGCACGTAGAGACGGGTGGCTAGCGCCGAGGTGATGCGATACCAACCGGCGAGGACCTCGGCAGACTTGCGTGCCGCGACCGGCGGCACCACGGCTTGCACGACATTCGCTCCGAGCCAGGTCCCTGCGCCTGCGATATGGAGCACGAGGAGGATGTCCCTGTAGGTCATGGCAGCAATCTACGCAGGAGTACCGCTTCTCGCACGGCGAGTCATACGATCGCTCCGTGGCCAAGAGATCCGAAGCCCCCGGTTGTCGATCGGCTGCCATCTCGACCTCGGTCCTCATCGGAGTGGCGGCCGTGTTCATGGTCATCGGCCTCACCCTGGTCAACGACTCCTCGTGCTCGGGGGCCTGTGAGACGCTGGGTCTCACCATGCTCTATGGCGGGCTGCCCGTCTCGGCGGCATTCGGCGTCTTCTTCGGCGACCTGGTGGTGGCATGGCCCCTCGACATCACACTCTGGGTGGTGATCGGCTTCTCCATCGCCCGGTTTTCTGACAACCGGGGGCGGGGCGTTCTCGAGGCGGTGCTGATCGTGATCCTGGTCGCCCTGGGCTACGGACTAGTCCTTTCGCAATTCGTTGAAATAGCCATTCCCTGAGTCAACGCAAACACTTAGCGTGGCGACTGCATGCAGGGAGTGATCACACAACGTCTCGCCGGGCTGGGATTGGCCGCAATTTTGACCTTGACGGCAGCAGGGGGCGCTGTCGCAGTCTTTTCGGCTGGGGGGCCCGGCGAGCCCCTGTCTCCACGGGGCTCCGCGGGCAGTCTCATCGACCTGACTCAGGTTCGCGATTCGATCCTTTGGAGCTCCCTGGCAGGCAACGTGGCGCTGGTCCAGACCACTGGCTGGCCCTCTGGCGACGGCATCCACGACCTCGGTGGCGCCCTGGTCATCGAGGTTCCCGACAACCCGCTCGCCGGCACCATAAACATCGGCGAGAAGCCGATGTCGGTCGAGTTCCTCTTTGATTAGTCAGAACCGAAGGCTTCGGCGAGCGCGGCAGCAGCCGCCCGACCGGCGTCTGTTTCCCGGACGATCCTCGACGCAACACGATGGCTGCGGGTGAATCCCCCGCAGCGCGGGTCGGGAACGATGCCAGGAGGCAATCCGGGAAAGTCGGGCCGCCATCAGACCGCTAGATACTGATCCAGCTCGTCGAGCTCGAAGGGGCCGACCGCGCCCATCACCCGGGTTGGTGCCCCGTAGATCTCACCGGCAACGTCCTTGACCATGTCGAGGGTGACACCGTCGAGTTTCTCCAGACGCTCGTCCACGGATAGGTGGGGCATGCCGGCGAGCTCGTCGCGACCGAGCCTCACCATGCGGCTGTTGGCGTCTTCGAGTGCCAGCGCCAGACCACCACGCATCGACCCCTTGGCCCGATCCAGCTCCTCGTCGGTGATCCCTTCATCCACGACCTTGGCGAGCTCTTCCCGGATCACTGTCAGCGCCGTGTCCGTTTGGTGCGGGGTGGTCCCGACGTGCACTCCCCAGGCGCCATTGTCGGCGTATGAGAGTTTGAATCCGTACACGGCGTAGGCCAAGCCACGCTCCTCACGAACTTCGCGAAACAGCCGCGACGACATTCCGGAGCCCATCACGTGATTGAGAACCTCGAACGCCCACCTCCGCTCATCGCTGCGATGGAGACCCGGCCCCCCGACGATGAGATGGGCCTGCTCGGTCTCACGTCTGGTCAGGTTGACCTTCGGCTCGACCTCAGCGCCGGAGAAGTGATGGTCGACCCCATCGCCGGACCAGTCGCCGAATCGCTCCGCGACCATCTCGACGACTTCCTGATGCTCGACGGATCCGGCAGCCGCCAGCACGAGGGATCCCGCCCCGTAACGACGTTTCCAATAGCCGTGGATGTCGTCCCGGGTCATGCCCCTGATCGACTCACGGGTTCCCAGCACCGGCTCTTCCAGGGGGTGGCCAGCGAAGACCGCCGTCGTGAAGTTCTCGAAGACGACGTCTGAAGGGTCGTCTTCATTCATGTTGATCTCCTCGACCACGACCTGTCGCTCTGAGTCGATCTCGTGGATGCGGAAGGCGGGACGTTGAATGATCTCGGCGAGCACGTCGAGACCTACGGCAAGATCCTGGTCGAGCAACCGCGTCCAATAACACGTGGTCTCTTTCGAGGTGAAGGCGTTGGACTCGGCCCCGATCGCATCGAGAGTCTCGTTGACCTCACGTGCCGACAGCTTCTCGGACCCTTTGAAGAGGAGGTGCTCGAGGAAGTGGGAGACACCGGCCTCGTTGTCGTTCTCGTCTCTCGTGCCGGTGTCGATCCAGCAGCCCATTGCGACG
Source organism: Acidimicrobiia bacterium (assembly GCA_036373995.1). GTDB lineage: Bacteria > Actinomycetota > Acidimicrobiia > Spongiisociales > ZC4RG35 > JANQRA01. Next base: position 5 of record DASUUP010000385.1, on the reverse strand, counting down.
GATCG
>DASUUP010000384.1:0-8279 GCA_036373995.1 Acidimicrobiia bacterium | reverse complement strand
GCTCGGGCACCACCGAGATGAGAGCAGAGACCCTCTCCAGCGCCTCCAGCAGAGCGGGCACGTCGCCCTCCGGGTTGTTTCGGTAGCCCTCGAGGAGTCGGTAGCCCTTGGTCTCGGTGATCATCTCTCGGGCATCTACGTCGGTGAGGGGGTGGAGACGGAATGCCACGTCTTTCAGGAGCTCTACATAGACACCGCCCAGCCCGAAGACGACCATCGGGCCGAAGTTGGGATCCTGGGCCATGCCGATCAGCACCTCGTGACCACCCGGGATCATCTCCTGGACGAGCACACCGTCATAGCTGTCGACTACCCCCGTGACCTGGTCGAACGCACTCGTGACGGCATCGTCGCCCTCGACGTCGAGGACCACGCCTCCGACATCCGACTTGTGCAGCGCCTCGTCGCTGATGACCTTGAGCACGACCGCCCCGCCGATCTCGCCGGCGGCGGCTCTGGCTTCGTCGGGAGTGCTCGCCACCTTGGTGATCGGAGTGCGGAGACCCGACCCCTCCAGGCAGCTGTCGACCTCGTCGGGCTCGAGCCAGCCTCCTTCCTCGCCCATACGGTCGAGGGCCGCGTCGATGACCTCCCTGATCCGCGACGACGCATCGTGACTGAGTTTCATCTCCTCACCCGGTTCCCGTAGGCGCCACTCGCCATGCCGGGTGGCTCTGGCCAGGGCGTGAGCCGCAGACTCGGGGAACGTGTAGGTCGGTATCGACCGCCGCCCGTCCGAGCCAGCCAGGGACTTGCCGGCTCCCTCGGCCTGCATGAACACCGAGAGCAACGTGACGTTCCCGTCGTACTCGCTCTGGCATTCACGCAGCGCCTCGGCCACCGCCCCGCCCCCTTCGACGGTGGTCGGGACATAGATCACCATCACCGCGTCCACTTCGCCCGAATGGAGGAGGAGCCTCGTGGCATGTGCGAAGTCGTCGGGCCCGCCCGAAGCGATCAGGTCTACGGGGTTGTGGGTCGAAGCCTCGGCGGGCAGCTCGGACCCGATCTCGTCACGCAACCGGTCGGAGAGCTCAGGAATCTCGAGACCGTTGGCCTCGAGAGCATCGGCCGCCAGGATCCCAGGACCCCCGGCGTTGGTGACGATCCCAACCCGTCTGCCGGCGGGGATGGGCTGATTGGCCAACAGTGTCGCGGTGTCGAAGAGATCCTCGATGGTGTCGACCCGGATCACCCCTGCTTGCCGGAACAACGCGTTGACTGCTTCGTCGGAGGATGCCAACGCGCCTGTGTGCGACGATGCGGCCCTACTGCCTGCGGAGGTGCGCCCCGACTTGACAGCGATAATCGGCTTGCGACGACCAATCCGCCGTGCGATGCGGGAGAACTTGGCAGGGTTGCCGAACGACTCCAGGTAGAGGGTGATGACATCGGTCTGAGGATCGTCCTCCCAGGCCATGATGAGGTCGTTGCCGCTGACGTCCACCTTGTTACCCACAGAGACGAACTGGGAGATGCCGATGTTGTTTCGTGTGGCGTAGTCGAGGATTGCGATCCCGAGCGCACCGGACTGAGACGACATCGCCACGTTCCCGGCGGGCGGGTAGACGGGGGCGAACGTGCCGTTGAGCCTGACGGCCTGTGACGTGTTGAGAAGACCCATGCAATTGGGCCCGACCATGCGCATCCCAGAGTTCCTCACGATGTCGAGAAGAAGTCTCTCGTCGGCTGCGCCCTCCTCGCCAACCTCGCTGAAACCGGAGGAGATGACGACCACCCCGCGCACGTGCGCTTTGGCACACTGCTCCACGACGTCGATGACCATGCGCTGGGGCACGACGATGAAGGCGAGGTCGACTTCGTCCGGGACCTCCCCGATGGTCGGATACGCCTTCACGGAGCGGATCACCCTCGAGCTCGGGTTGACGGGGTAGAGCGGCCCGACGAACCCCTGGGCCAGGATGTTGTTGAACAGCTTGCCACCAATCGAGTCGGGATCGTTCGAGGCACCGATCACCGCGATGGAACGGGGGAAGAACAGGGGCAGGAGCGAGGCAGCCACTGCACGCTTCTCGTGCTCGGCCTCGACCGCCAGAGAGGCCTCGCTCTCGGTCACGGGGAAGTCAACGGTGAAAACACCTGAGTCAATGGTTCGGGTGAGCTCGTAGCCGGAGTTCCTGAAGACGCGCATCATCCGACGGTTCTCACCGAGGACGAAGGCACGGAACTCGCTGATGTCATGCGCTCGGGCGTGACTGGTCAGCAGCTCGAGCAGTTTGGTGCCGATTCCCCTTCCCTGCTGTTCGTCGATGACCGCAAAGGCGACTTCGGCGCTCTCGGGCTCGTTGGGGTCGACGTCGTAGCGACCGACGCCGATCATCTCACCGTCGAGGAGGGCGATGAGCGCCATTCGATTGTGGTAGTCGACGTTGGTGAAGTGCTCGATCTCGGCGGGCTCCAGAATGTTCTTCACCCGGAAGAACCTGTAGTAGCGCGATTCCGGGCCCAGCTTCTCGAAGAAGTCGGTCACCAGATCTGCGTCCTCCGGCTTGATCGGTCGGACGCGGGCGCCTCCACCGTCACGAAGGACGATGTCGAGCTCGTACTCGGAGGGGTATTCAGCCATGTTTGAGATTCGCCACTACGGGCAACCTACTGCCCTCGAGGGTGGTTGAAACATGCACAAGCGGGAGTTGGTAAGACCTCCTGAGCCGGTACAATCCGCTCACGGGGTCGATAGGAGGGAAGACGTCTCCACATCCAGACGCTTGATCGATTACCCCTGTCATCGTGGGACCCGGGCCCGGTTCCTCTCCCCTCCCCCACCCACCGGCCCGGGTCCCACGTCCTCTGGCAGATGAGAATGCGTCGCACCGAAGCGACGGGCTGTGATGTCTCTCTCGTGCCCGGGGTGGGATTCGAACCCACGCGAGCCGTAACGGCTCAAGGGGGTTTAAGCCCCTCGCGTCTACCAATTCCGCCACCCGGGCAGGGTTCTCGAACCGTTCTGTGCGGGTCTATGGAAACTGTGACGCCGCGGACCCGCACAGACGGTTTCAGGGTACGTCGAAAAAGCCCATGGCGAGACCGTCCAGCGTGTCGCGGATGCTGATGACGGTTTCCTCGACGTCGAGAACACCCATGACCGCATGGGCCACGATGGATCCGGCCCGGATCACTGGGGCGCGTTTGGGGTCGAGCGACGGGATGGCTTCTATCTCGTCGAGAGTCATATTGCAGAGCATGTCGACGACGCGGTCCAGCTCCAGCTCATGAAGGACATGGCCGTGCACCTTGGCACTGTCGTATCGAGGTAGATCGAGAGCGATGGCGGCGAGACTCGTCCAAGTCCCCGCAACTCCGATGTGGGTGCCGATCTCTATGCCACGAGCATCGTCAAAGGCGTCCCACGCCATCTCCATAGCGTCTTCCCAATCGTCTTCACTCAGCGGGTAGTCGCTGCTCATCCGCTCGGTGAGGCGAACCGAGCCCATGTCGATCGAGAAGACGGTGTCGTACATGACGAACTCGGTGCTCCCACCCCCGATGTCGGTGACCATCTCGGGTTCGGCAACCAGGAAATCTGACGTGGCTCCGTCGAACGCGAGAAGGCCTTCCTCCACCCCTGAGATGACATCGGGTCGCACACCCAAGGCTTGCGCTGCCTGGTCGAGAAACTCCTCCCTGTTCGCCGCGTCACGTGTCGCCGAAGTGGCGATGGCAGACCTGCGCTCGACGCCGAGCGCCGTCATCTGCACGCCAAAGCCACGGAGGGCCTTCAAGGTCCGCTCCACGGCCTCGTCGGAGAGCTGCCCGGTGGCGTCGACGCCGCGACCGAGGCCGGTCACCTCGACCCATCGACCGTATTCACGGTCCTCGTCGCGTATGAGCAGCCGCATCGAGTTGGTCCCTATGTCGACCACGCCGACTCTCACGGCTTATTGACCCACTCGGAGTTCATGGTGTCACCCTTCACACACGGGACGTCACAGTCGAGAGGGTCGATCCAGGCTGCGACCAGCTCACCCACGGGGTTGTCCCCACCTGCCGCGGTGTGGGCGTAGTGGGCATGGAGGCACTTGACACCCGTCGCCGCCCCGCCGACGCCCCCACTGGGGCGCGGGGCGTCCGTGTTCTCGATCAGGCCTTCCCGTTCGGCGTCATAGGCGTCGTGCGCCGCCTCCAGCCGGGCGCCGAAGTCCGGGTCGGCGCCCGCCTTGGCCTCCATGCGCTTGACGCCGCCGGTTCCCTCGAGACGGCCGATCCGGGTAACGGCAAGCGGACAGGTCAGCCAGTACAGCGTGGGAAACGGGGTCCCGTCGTCGAGGTGAGGAGGAACACGCACGACCACAGGCATGTCCAGGTGGCAACGCGCCACCACCTCGGATCGGGCCCGGAGGGGTCTTCCGATTTGGACCTCGATGACCGTCCTGTCATCGGTCTCAGCCATGGCTCAGTCCAGGTCGGCGCCGGAGAGGAACTCCCACAGTCTGTCGACCCATGTCTTGTCCTCCGCCGGAGCCGCGGTGGCCTCGGGCTCGACGGTGTCGTCGGGGGTGCCCGGTGGGTCGAGCACCACATATGCGGTCTCTCCGGGACGAACGTAGCCGAGCTTCTCCCTGGCCAGCTTCTCGATCTCCCCCGGGGTCTCCAACGCCTCGACGTCGGCTTGAAGTGAGGCGTTCTCGGCCTCGAGGTCGGCGAGTTGGGCTTCGGCCTCGGATACCTGCCGTCTCGAGTCGATGATCTGACCATAGGGCACGACCTGGGTGAGGAAGGCGGCACCCATGAGAAGTATGAGCAGTGTGGAGACGAGGACACCGGGCCGGCGGAACAGGCTCATCTGAAGGCATCCCAACCGGGATACCGGGCCTCGGAGCCGAGCCGTTCCTCGATGCGGAGGATCTGGTTGTACTTGGCGGTTCTCTCCCCCCGCGCCGGGGCCCCGGTCTTGATCTGACCGGCGTTCGTTGCCACCGCGAGATGAGCGATGAACGTGTCCTCCGTCTCACCACTTCGGTGGCTGACCATCCGGGTGTATCCCGCGCGCTCGGCGGCCTCCATCGTGTGCAGCGTCTCCGACACCGAGCCGATCTGGTTCACCTTCACGAGGATGGAGTTGGCGGTCTTCTCCTCGATGCCGCGACGAAGGATGTCGAGGTTGGTCACGAACAGGTCGTCCCCGACCAACTGGGTGTCGTCACCAAGACGCTCTGTGATGGCCCTCCACCCGTCCCAGTCGTCCTCTGCCATCCCGTCCTCGATCGACACCAGGTCGTGGCGACCGGCGAGATCGGCCAGGAACTCGATCATCTCCTCGGACGTGAGATCGCGACCCTCCAGGTGATAGCGGCCCTCGCGGAACAACTCGGTGGCGGCGACGTCGAGGGCGATTCCGAACTCCGGCCCATACTGGTAGCCGGCCGCCTCGATGCCCTCGAGAAGCAGATCGATGGCTGCTTCGTTCGTGGCCAGATCAGGTGCGAAACCACCTTCGTCACCGACATTGGTCGAAAGGCCCCGGCCTGCAAGCACCCTCTTCAGAGCGTGGTACACCTCGGTACCTGCACGGAGTGCCTCCCGATACGAGGGAAATCCGGCGGGCACGAGCATGAATTCCTGGATGTCGACCGAATTGGCGGCGTGTGCGCCACCGTTGAGGACGTTGAGACATGGCACCGGGAGGAGGCGTGCAGACGGGCCACCCAGATACCGGTACAGAGGGAGGCCGGCACTGGCGGCCGCCGCCCTGGCCACGGCCATGGACACCGCCAATATGGCGTTGGCCCCGAAATTTGCCTTGTTGGACGTGCCGTCGAGGTCGTTCATCGCCAGGTCGAGTTCCTCCTGACGGCTGGAGTCGCGTCCTGTGAGAGCCGGGGCTATGTCGTCGATCACGTGGCCCACGGCTCTCGTGACCCCCTTGCCCGAGTAGTCGTCACCGCCGTCGCGCAGCTCTACGGCCTCGTGTGTTCCTGTTGATGCGCCCGACGGGACGATCGCACGCCCAAAGCCGGAACGCGTGAAGACTTCGGCTTCGACGGTGGGGTTGCCACGCGAGTCGAGAACCTGACGTGCGTGGACTCGCTCGATGGTGAAGTCGCTCATTTGCTAGGTGGGGAACCGCTTCTTGCCTGGGCGCGCCAAGCTACCACCGGTCAGACGTTGTACCCTGGCTATGCCTCCGGGGAAACCTGCTTGGCCCTTTCCCACCGCTGGTTCAGCTCATCGAGGTCGAGACCTTCGAGGGTTCCCTCCTCCTCCATGACACGAAATCTGGACTCGAAGACGTCGGTGGCGCGAGACAGGGCGAGCTCGGGGTCGGTACCGAGATGCCGGGAGAGGTTGACGATGGAGAAGATCACGTCGCCCAACTCCGCCTCCACGTCTCCGTGGCCGTCGAGGGCGCGCTCGAGCTCGTCGAGCTCTTCGCGCACCTTGACCAGCACCTGATCGGCCCGCTCCCAGTCGAAGCCGACTTTGGCTGCACGGTTCTGGATCTTCGTCGACCTCTGCAGAGCCGGGAGTCCCGTCGGCACGCCATCGAGGACCGACCGCGCCGACTCCTGAGACTCGGCTTGCTTGATGCGATCCCAATTCTGCTTGACCTCCTCGGCACCGGAGACCGCGACATCGCCGAATACGTGAGGATGGCGACGCACCAGCTTCTGACGCATCACCTCGGCAACGCCGTCGATGTCGAACGCCTCGTTCTCTCTCGCGATCGCCTCGTGGAACAACACTTGAAGCAAGACATCGCCTAGCTCGTCTTCCACCGCGGCATAGGCCACCCAATCGATGTCGTCCCGTGGAAGCCTGCCGATTGCCTCGATCAACTCATAGGACTCCTCGACCAGGTTCTTCACCAGGGTCTGATGAGTCTGCTCCTGATCCCAGGGGCATTCGGAGCGCAGACGACGCATGACTCGAATCGCCCCTGCCAAGCCACCCGGCTCGGCATCGATGAACATCGACGTTCGGAACCCGGCCAGCGCACTCTCGACTGCATCCGGGGTGTCGGTCACGATCTTGGCGTCGTCGGCGCCAAGACCGGCGAGCAAGGTGACCTGAGCATCCTCCGCCAGGACCCTGGCCACTCCGTCGAGGACATCGGCAAGCACTTCGGGAGTGTCGAGATGCCCGATCAGTGTGGGCTTGTCGAGGATCAAGGGATCGGGCAGTTCGTGGCCATTGAGGATCTGCAACCCCCGGTCGAGGGGGTCGTAGCCAACAGCGGCGAGCACGGCATCCACGAATGATTCCCCGGGAATCAGCTCAACGTCTGCTGTGGCCTCGAGGATCTTGCGAACCGCGAACTCACCGATGAGCGGACTGCCCGGCACGGCGTAGATGACCGAGCCTTCCCCTGCGTGCTCGATGACCCGCTGGGTGATGGCCTCGTAGACGTCGTCGAAGCGATCGGTCTGCTCGTAGAGGTCGTCGCAGAAGAGCACCTCACGCTCCCGGGCGAGCTCTTCGGCGGCGGGATGATGTCGCGTTCGAGCCACGACGACGCGATCGGGATCGAGGAGGAGAGACCTCACCGGCTTCGGGACCCGGTCGAGCGAGCCGGGACCCAGGCCGATGATGGTGATCATTCCGTGGTTGGCGGCAACACCGTCTTCACGGTCGGATTGGGGTTTGTCTGGGTCGGGGGGGGCAACTCCCATGTCCCGTACTCCTCCTCGACGGTGATGTCCGCTTCGTTGACGGCATCCGTGAACCAAGTTTGGAGTTCGGACAGGATGGCCTCGTCACGGACGGCATCGGCCAGCTCCTCGTCGGAGGGCAGGTCGGCTTCGGCGGCGTCATCGCGGTCGGTGACCATGACCACGTGCCATCCGAACTGTGACTCGACCGCAGACTCGTAGACCTTGCCGATCGGTGCGACGAGGGCGGCGTTGCGGAAGGGCTCGACGTAGGTTTCGAGAGTCCCGCACGGCAGGATGCCATTGTTCTCGGCGCTGCCGGTGTCGGTCGAGAGCTCGATGGCCAATTCGCCGAACTCCTCTCCGCCCTCGAGACGGTCGAGGACGTCGTTCGCCTCTTCTTCCGAAGCAACCAGGATGTGGGAGACGCATGCGTTGGTCAGGGGCGCCTTGGCCGCATTGAGCTGGGCCTCCATGTCCTCTTCGGTCGGATCGGGAGCGTCGTCTCTCAGGATCTCCCTGATCTGGACGTCGATGAGACCTTGACGTGCGATGTTGGTCAGGAAGTCTTCTGTCACCCCGCGGACCGATAGAAACTCCTCGCGGGTCTGACCCTCCTCGGCTACGTTTTCGTAAATGCGATCGGCCTCGGCGGAGACCTCCTCGTCG